>CAWUJR010000115.1:0-9569 GCA_963922375.1 uncultured Robbsia sp. | reverse complement strand
CGTCGTCGCAAAACCGGGGGTCGACGTGGCCGGCGCGTCGACGAGATCAGCCAGAATCGTTGACGACGCATAGACTTTCTCACCGATCGCCACGCGCGGACGGCTGCCTACCGGCAAATAGACGTCCAGGCGCGAGCCGAAGCGAATGAAGCCGTAACGCTGACCGCGCGTGAGCGTTTCGCCCACGCGGGCGTAGCAGAGAATTCGGCGCGCGACCAAACCTGCGACCTGCACGCAGCTGACGACATGGCCCGTCGGCAAGTCGAACACCAATGCATTGCGCTCGTTTTGCAACGATGCCTTATCGAGCTCGGCGTTCAGGAATGCGCCCGGGAAGTATTGGATCGTCCGAATCGTTCCGTCCACCGGCGAGCGCTGCGAGTGTGCATTGAACACATTCATGAATACGCTGATCTTCAGCGCCTCGCGCTCGGCGTACTGATCGTGCACCGTCTCGACTGCCACGATGCGGCCGTCGGCCGGGCTGAGCACCGCATTGGCCTGCGTCGGAATATTGCGCGGCGGATCGCGGAAGAATTGCACGACGAACACCAGCAATACCCAGAACGGCCAGGACCAGGCGAAACCGCCCAACGATTGGATCAGCACGGCGAGAACCACGGCGATGCCGATGAATGGCCAGCCTTCGCGAGCGATGATCGGATGAGGATAGTTCATAAGTATTCGTTTAGACGTTGGAGGTACGGCGCAAAGCGCGACGCGAGTCACAGCACTCGTCACAGCACAAACAGAGCACAAGCACTGCACGCATACGGCACAAAACGCGCCTGGATAACGGACGTATTGCGGACGTATTGCGGACGCGCCACGGACCGTCATCTTACACGCCCTCAAGCATAGCAAAAGCCGCGCCGGGACAAACGCCCCGGCGCGGCTTTTTCACTGTTTTTTCACGGTTTTTCGGCGTGTATTCCGAATTTCCGCCCCGCTACTGCATGCTGATCGCGCAAACAGCCGTTGGGATAACGCAAAAAAATCAGTTCTTCGACTGGTCGACCAGCTTGTTCTTCGCGATCCACGGCATCATCGCGCGAAGCTTCTCGCCCACTTGCTCGATCGGATGCTCGGCCGTCAGACGACGACGCGATTGCAGTGTCGGTGCACCGGCACGGTCTTCCAAGATGAACTGCTTCGCGTATTCGCCGGTCTGAATGTCCTTCAGTACCGCACGCATCGCATCCTTGGTTGCCGACGTCACGATCCGCGGACCGGTCACGTATTCACCGAACTCAGCGTTGTTCGAGATCGAGTAGTTCATGTTGGCGATGCCGCCTTCATAGATCAGATCGACGATCAACTTCAGTTCGTGCAAGCACTCGAAGTACGCCATTTCCGGCGCATAGCCGGCTTCCACCAGCGTTTCGAAACCCGCCTTGATCAGATCAACGGTGCCGCCGCACAGCACCGCCTGCTCGCCGAACAGGTCGGTTTCCGTTTCTTCGCGGAAGTTCGTTTCGATGATGCCGGCACGGCCGCCGCCGTTTGCTGCCGCATACGACAGCGCGATGTCACGTGCCGCGCCCGACTTGTCCTGCGCGACCGCGATCAGGTGCGGCACGCCGCCACCTTGCGAGTACGTGCCCCGCACCGTGTGACCCGGCGCCTTCGGCGCGATCATGATCACGTCGAGATCTTTGCGCGGCACGACCTGGCCGTAATGCACGTTGAAACCGTGCGCGAACGCCAGTGCCGCACCTTCCTTGATGTTGGCTTCCACTTCCGCCTTGTACACGGCCGCGATCTGCTCGTCCGGCAGCAGCATCATGACCACGTCCGCGCCCTTCACTGCCTCGGCCACTTCCTTGACCGTCAGGCCGGCGTTTTCCGCCTTCGACCACGACGCGCCGTTGCGGCGCAGGCCGATCGTCACGTTGACACCGCTTTCCTTCAGGTTCAGCGCGTGGGCATGGCCTTGTGAGCCATAACCGATGATCGTGATCTGCTTGCTCTTGATCAGAGAGAGATCGGCGTCTTTGTCGTAGAAAACCTTCATGTCGTTCTTCCTTGCAAATGATGTGATGGAGTTGAAGCTGTCGTCAGCGTTCGTGAACCGATCGATCGTGGATCGTCGATCCTCCACGGCTGACGTTGCCGCTATGGATCAAACTGCCTTGATCAGACCTTCAGGATACGTTCCCCGCGGCCGATGCCGGAACAACCGGTCCGGACCGTTTCCAGGATGGCCGCCGGATCGAGCGCCCCGATGAACGCATCCAGCTTTGCGCTATCACCGGTCAGCTCGATCGTGTAGGTCTTTTCGGTGACGTCGATCACCCGGCCACGGAAAATATCCGTCATCCGAATCATCTCGTCCCGCTCCTTGCCCACGGCCCTTACCTTGATCAGCATCAACTCACGCTCCACATGGCCGGCCTCGGTCAGGTCGACCACCTTGACCACCTCGATCAGGCGATTCAGGTGCTTCGTGATCTGTTCGATCACATCGTCAGAGCCAATGCTGGTGATGGTCATGCGCGACAAGGACTGGTCCTCGGTCGGCGCGACCGTCAGGGATTCAATGTTGTATCCCCGTGCCGAGAACAGCCCTACGACGCGCGACAATGCGCCGGGTTCGTTCTCCAGCAAAATCGAAATGATATGTTTCATAGATGAACTGTCGTCTGCTGTCGTCCGCTACCGCTGATGCCCCGGCGCTTCGCGCGTTGGCGGCATCGCAATATCCTGTTGTTCCAGCCTCGAGGCGGCCACGACGATACGTCTGCGCGAAGCGTCGCGCCAGACCCGGGAGAAAGCACCCCGGACCGACCCACACTCCATGCCTATCGCGTTGCGTCTCATCGCGCCGAGCCTTCTCAGGCTCCCACGCCTCGTGCTAGCTCAGGTCTTCGGAGCCCAGCAGCATTTCGGTAATGCCCTTGCCAGCTTGCACCATCGGCCAGACGTTTTCCGTCGGATCAGTCTGGAAATCGAGGAATACCGTTCGATCCTTCAACGCAAGCGCTTCGATCAACGCGCCCTCGACATCCGACGATTTCTCGATGCGCATGCCGACATGGCCGAACGCCTCCGCCAACTTCACGAAATCGGGCAGTGCATCCATATATGAATGCGAATAGCGCTTCTTGTATTCGATCTGCTGCCACTGCCGCACCATGCCCAGGTAGCGGTTGTTCAGCGACACGATCTTGACTGGCGTGTTGTGCTGCTTGCAGGTCGACAGTTCCTGAATGCACATTTGAATCGAGCCTTCGCCGGTGATGCAGACCACATCATCGTCCGGATGCGCCATCTTCACGCCCATCGCCGCCGGCAGACCAAAGCCCATCGTGCCGAGGCCGCCGGAGTTGATCCAGCGACGCGGCTTGTCGAACGGATAATATTGCGCCGCCCACATCTGATGCTGACCGACGTCGGAGCACACGAATGCCTCGCCCTTGGTCAAACGATGCAACGTCTCGACGACGTATTGCGGCTTGATGATCTCGCTGTCGCGATCGTATTTCAGGCAATCGATGCTGCGCCACGCTTCGATCTGCTTCCACCAGTCGGCCAGCGCCTGTGTGTCCGGACCTTCGGTCGCGGTACGTAACTGATCGAGCATCTCGCGCAGCACTTCGCGCACATCGCCGACAATCGGAATATCGACCTTCACGCGTTTCGAAATCGACGACGGGTCGACATCGATATGGATGATCTTGCGTTGCGCCGACGCGAAATGCTCGACATTGCCGATCACGCGGTCGTCGAAACGCGCGCCGATAGCGATCAGCACATCGCAGTTCTGCATTGCCATATTGGCTTCGTACGTGCCGTGCATACCCAGCATGCCGAGGAATTTCTTGTCGCTTGCACGATAGCCACCGAGGCCCATCAACGTATTCGTCACCGGATAGCCGAGCAGATCGGCAAACTGGTTCAGTTCGGGCGATGCATTCGACAGAATCACGCCACCGCCCGTATAGATGTACGGACGTTTTGCGCTCAACAGCAATGCCAGCGCCTTGCGAATCTGACCGGAATGGCCTTTCAACACCGGGTTATACGAGCGCAGCGCGATATTCTTCGGCACTTCGTATTCGCACGGCGTCTTCGAGATGTCTTTCGGGATGTCGATCAGCACCGGACCGGGACGACCGGTGCGGGCAATATAGAACGCGCGGCGCACCGTGGCGGCCAGATCGCGGACATCCTTGACGAGGAAATTGTGCTTCACGCACGGGCGGGTGATGCCGACCGTATCGCATTCCTGGAACGCATCCTGACCGATCGATCCGGTGGGCACCTGGCCGCAGAGGATCACCAGTGGGATCGAGTCCATATAGGCGGTCGCGATACCGGTCACCGCATTGGTGACGCCCGGGCCGGACGTCACGAGGCACACGCCGACATTGCCGGTCGAACGCGCGTACGCATCGGCAGCATGTACAGCGGCTTGCTCGTGGCGAACCAGAATATGGTGAATCTTGTCTTGCTTGTACAGCTCGTCGTAGATGTAGAGCACGGAGCCGCCGGGATAACCCCAGAGGTATTCGACGTTCTCTTCCTGGAGCGCGCGCATCAGCACGGTACCGCCGATCGATTGATCTGCGACTTCAGGTGTAGTGGACGAGACGGAGACGGACGGAGGAACGAACGCAGCAGAAGCGGGGACGCTGGCGTCGTGCGGAGGAATTTCCGCGCGGGGCATGTTCATGAGCCTTTCCAATTTTCGGCAAAAAATTGATCGGTTGCTCTCTCCTCGCACTTGTGGCGCGGGTTCGAGCGATGCGTCCAACGAGATGGCAAGCCGGATAGGCTCAACCGACGATGGGACAATTAAGCGATAACGAGTTTGCTACGATAGCGGGCTGACAGATAGGCGTCAACTTATTTTTTTTGACGAGTGAAATGGTGTAGGCAAGGGTGAGTTGGCATGCGATGTCGTATCACACCGCCGCCGCCGTATGGGCGTTCGGGCCGACGCACCCCAGTACGGCACAACTATCATAAAAAGATGCATTGGCGGCCCGTCATTGTCCCTCTCATGGTTCGCTCCGCTATCGCCGCCGTATCCAGCCATGATCGCATTCGTTGCGCATCGCTGAGTCGTACCATGCGCTCTTTGGCTGTCAGGCGCGCGAAAGTATCAATGAGACGATCGGAATACGTCGGCGACAGAAGCATTTCCGCGCATCGACGCAGATGCCCGGCATCGGGCGATGCGATGTTTTGCATCGAGTGCAAGTCGCGAAAAGCCATCAAAAAATGCCGGGCACGCGCGTTAGAAATCTGCGGATCATGGATCAACGCATCGGTGAGCGGATTGATTCTTGGATAATCGTATCGGTGACATTCGAATTCCCAATCTACGCGCTCCGACAGCCAATGCATCGCACGCCTCGAATCAATGAGCAATCTAAAGAATTCACGACCTCTGGAGATGGTTTCGAGCCAATCATAAGAAAACGCGCCTCTTCGCGCGATATCGCCGAACCCCAACTCTGCTATACCGAAAACGTGCCAGTACCGGCCGTCCGTCAACACATTGGAGCGGGCAAAGGCATCGAACCATGCAATAGACAGCCGGTGACCGAAGCATTCGGGCAGACGGAAAGCGCGCATCATTCCCCATGCGACCCCGACGAATTCGGTGCCGTTGATGCGGGATTCGCGCCGTTTGACCTCGGCATAGACCTCGAAGCTCGCCTTTGCGAAACGGGCGGCGGCGAGCGACGCCTCGTTGACATGAAAGGGTTCGCGATCGCCTTCACGATACGGCAGGCGTAACAGCGCCCGACTCCGGCATCCTGGTGCGCGCGCGTCGGGGTGAAGCGCGGACGCTTCCCTTTCGAATTCATCCATCGCGCACACGACGTCCACAAGCGTCATCCGACCGTCGACAAATAACGGGCGCAAAGGCGCGATGACATCGAGCAACGCGGTCAAACGTTCTTCGCGTGCCCACACATCCACTTGCGCATGAATGGACGCTCGTGGATCTGGCAGCAGCATCGCCAGCGCCGCTTCGATGCGCCTGATCATCGGTGCGGAACGATGCTCGGCAGAGCGCGGTATGTTTGCCGGGGCGCGGGCGAATCCGTCGCTGACGTCATCGCTGACGTCAGCGTTCAACGCGATCGTGGCTGCTTCCAAACGATCGCACGCAGCCATCCATGGCTGCGTGAAGTCGGCAACCATTGTCCGATATTGCGCCAATCGCGCCGGACGATTTCGGGCTTCCTCACGCAGCAGGGCAAGAATACGCTCCCGAATGATGCCGATACCAAACGGGTGCGATTGTCGGAATGGGAAAAGGGGAAGCGCAGCGGGCGATGCCGATGGCGCGGGTGCGTCTGCTTCGCCCCATCGCGGCAACGCGGTCGATGCAATAGGCGCAATAGACAGTAACGCCATCGCGTTCGCCGTCGCTGTATCCGGCACGTCAACCTGGGCGACGTGACACACTGCGGTCAGCTGCTGGGACAGGTCGCGCGCGTGATTCGCCTCTGTGTCGTACGCGCCGTCCAGGGCGTGTACGCGGGTCGTTTTAGTGGTGAATACGGAATGCAGCATCCGGCTCCCGTCGAAAGTCATGCGTCAGCGGCAAACGTTCCACACATTCTGACCTACCTCATCCGCTGCGCCGCCACATTTCGCTGGTCTGCTGCAACATCATAAAATCACGCAGCCTCCCCACCTGAATATCGATTTGATTCGTGCGTGCAGCGTCTCCTGGTTCAGATCATTGTCGTCCGCAAGCGCGACAATGTCCTGCATCATCGACCGAATATAGGCCGTGTGCGACCGCCTCTGATAAAGCTGGTCGAATAAGGGGCTGATGCGAAAATCCTTGTCACCCTCATATGACCAGTTGGCGCGACTCGACAACGAAATGAGGGTGTACGCGTTTTCCACTACCGGGTTCGCGTGCCACAAATAGAACGAAGACCTGTCGAGCCAATGCCAGGGCAACGGACGGTCGGCTCGCTGATTCTGGAACCCATCCAACGACAGCAAGCAAGACAGCTTGCGAAGCTTGATGATGTCCGGCAACAGTGCCTGGTCATTTCTTAGATGAAATTCGAACCAATCGACACTTAACGCATTGCCATAGAGACGCCTGACGTCGAGCGGAAACTTCAGGCGGTAGAAATCGTGTTCTCGCTTGCCCCTTTCCTCGCGCTTGACAACGTTCATGTGTACGTCGAAACACAGCCGTGCATAGGCTCCCACCAGCTCTGATATCGCTCTTCTGTCATCGGGGGCAGGTCGCGGGCGCTCGCCGAGCAGCGACGACTCGGGAGCTTCCCGCAGATAGACGCTTTGGAAATACGCCTGACGCACATGCGGCGGCCATCGGCCCGCTGTCTCGACGAAACCGGACATCGCCTCAGTCAATTCGGGCAGACGAAGGCGTCTGGATGCCAACAACGGTTTGAGCAGATGGACCACGTCGAGCAATACGGTGATGGTATTCGCTTCCAGCCACGCTTTTACCAGCGCGTCTATTTCCTCGTCCCGGCTTTCAACTTCAAATGTGTTCGGCTTGATTTCAAATCGTTGTTCACGCACGAGCACGCCAAGCAGTCTGACCAGACGCGGCTGGAGATTTTGAATGCGTTCATCGGCACGAGGATGGCCGTCAGCATTCCGAATGACATCGTTTATCCGGGTTAACACGTCATCCAGTTGCGCGTACGTCGTTTCCCACTGCGTCGTCAAGTCAGGAAATACGGTGCGCAGTGCTTCCAGACGCGCCGGGTCCGCCCGCACATCGTAGGCGACGAAATCCAGAATCTTTCTTCGTATCACGTCGAAGTTGGAAGGAAGGCTCCCTGGCTTGACGGCAACCAGCGAGGCGGCCAGCGCTGCACCGTTGCTCCTCGGGACCGAATCTGCGTCGACGGCCGTGTTTATGTCGTCAAGGGGGAAATGCGCCGCCTTCAGGCGGGCCAGGTTCGCTTCCGGAAACACAGATTTCTCCTCATTGGATAGGTCGCGATGATGAGGCGTGTCAAGCCGTGACGTTCAGCGCTGCCCTTCAACCCAGGTCGTCCACCACATGGCCTGGCAGGTCGTGCATTCTTGCCCTTCGCCACTCGCCGCTCCTGCAGATTTCGCGTGCTTGATGGCACGTCGGCGCCGAAGGAAGTCGCACATTCTCTATTTTCCGCCCTCTCCACTGCCGATCCCACCGCTTTCACTTTCCGCGCGCTTGCACGCCAATTTGCGCCATCGGCTCGGCTCAGCACACAGCGTCGCGTTGTGATCTTTGGTAATATGCCTCCTTTTTGCCGATCGGCAAGCCACAAGCAGGTCTCCTGCGCACGTCGAACGACGGATGGCAACAGATAGGGAACTCGCCGATTTCTTGGCCAGCGCAGAACGCCGCGCCTTCAAGCAAACCTTCTTCGCGGTACGCGACGAGGACGCCGCGCTGGATGTCGTCCAGGACGCGATGATCAAGCTCGCCGAAAACTATGGCGACAAGCCCGCGGCCGAGCTGCCGTTTTTGTTTCAGCGTATCCTTCATACAACCGTCCTCGATTACTTTCGTCGAAAGAAAGTCCGCGACGCCCGCATCTCGTTGTTCTCGAGTTTTCAGGCCGATGACGACGATAACGATCCGATCGATCGGATAGATGCCCAGGCAGCGAATTTCTCGATCAGTAGCGAGGCATCGGTCAGTCATGATCAGGTGGTGCGCTTGATCGAGGCAGAAATCGAAAAGCTGCCGACGCGTCAACGCGAAGCCTTCGTCATGCGTTATTGGGAAGATATGGACGTCGCCGAAACGGCGGCGGCGATGGGGTGCTCGGAAGGCAGTGTGAAAACGCACTGCTCGCGCGCCGTCCGCGCCCTGTCCGATGCGCTAACCGCCAAGGGAATCACGTTATGAGCTCCGCTCCCGATATCAACGAGGTCATTCTCGCGAGAAAAATTCGCCGGGCACTCGACGAGGGCTCGACGCATGTTTCCGATAAGGCCGCCAAACGGCTCGCCGATGCGCGGGCGATCGCCATGTCGCGCAAGAAGGCAGAACCGGTGAAAGCGCCGGCATTTTCGTTCACGCCCGCCGTCGCGGGCGCCCATGGCACGACGCTGTCGGGCGAGGCGTCCTCGCAGCCGCCGCACGGGCGTCGAAAATCGCGGCTCGCGCAACGCTTGCAATTGTGGGTCCCACTGACCGTGCTGCTGGCATCGTTGTTCGGGATTGCCCATTGGGAAGAACAGCGACGCGTGGCCGAGATGGCGACGCTGGATGCCGAGGTGTTGAGCGATGCGCTGCCGCTGGACGCCTATCTCGACCATGGTTTCAACGAATATCTGGCACGAAACCGGTGATTTCTCGGCCTGACACGCGCCACCGCACCCTTCCGTCAGGGCAGGCTCGTCTGCCAGCGTTGTTGATCGCGACCGTCGTGGTGGCATCAGTGTGCGTGGCGGCGACTTGGCCTCGCTGGCATCCGGTGACCGCTACGACGCCCACTGTTGCGCAAAGCAGTACGCCGCCTGCGCCTAATGTGGTGACCAGCACGGCGTCGGCCTCTCGTGCCGGCACAAGCAGCGCCGTGGCATCGACCGATGCGCCTGTCAACGCGGCACTG
>CAWUJR010000114.1:0-9576 GCA_963922375.1 uncultured Robbsia sp. | reverse complement strand
ATGTAGTGCCGTCAATCCGAAAAGTCAGGCCGCATTTGATTTCCGGTGACCGCGTGTCGACGCCCGATCGCATAGAAAGGGGCGCGGGCTGCGCGGCGTCCGGACGCTTTGAGCGACAGACGACTGGGCGAGCAGCGAGCGTGCCCCGCCATGTCGTCGTTGCCGTCGTTGCCGTCATGGCGGCAGAGTGTCGTGATGATGGATGGTCATCCGTTTCCAGCGTTCCTCGCAGCAAGCGAATGTCGCCGCACAAAACACACGACGCTGCAGGCATGGAATGCTGACCTACGGCCGGTACCCTCTCTCCTTATAGTTGCGTAGCGTACTATTTCCTGTACACTTGCTACATGTTCGATCATTGCATTTACTTCAACACCACGGCACTCGCCCGCACGCTAGAGCGCGAGTGGGCAGCGGCATTTAAGCCGTTCGGTTTGACGGCGCCGCAGGGATTCATGCTGCGCGCCGTGTTGTTGCAGCCAGGTCTGCTGCAAAGCGAACTCGCGCAGTCATTGGTCATTTCGCGCTCCACCGCGACGCGGACCCTGGATGGGTTGGAAAAACTCTCATTGATCGAGCGCCGGACGACATCGGCCGATGGACGTCAGTTGGCAATGCATCCGACCGCTGGGGCCCGTGCGATCGAAGATGCATTGAACGCAGCGAGTGCCGAGGTTACTCAACGACTGAAAAAGACGTTGGGGGAAGAAGCATTTTTCAAGACAGTCGCCGAGGTGAAATCGTCGAAAGCAAAACTCGCATAATTTTTTATTTTCATAGTTGTATAGCGAACTACATTGAGGAGTGCCGCCATGCCCATTCTGAACGTGAAAATATCCGGCCCTCGCCGCAACGAAACGGTCGCCGACGTGTCCGCCCTGCTTCTCGAATCGACGACGACGATTCTGGGAAAGAAACGCGAGCTGACGGCCATCACTTTCCAGTTCATCGACGCTGAAGACTGGATCATTGCGGGCGTCGCGCTGAGTCAGCATCGGCAGTCGAGTTTTTATCTGGACATCAAGATCACCGACGAGACGAACACCAAGCAGGAAAAAGCCCGTTACATCGGTGCGGTGTTCGAGGGCATGCGCCGTATCCTCGGAGACGTGCACGAAGAAAGCTATATCCACATCGAGGATGCGCGCGCGGGGGCGTATGGATACGGCGGAAAAACGCAGGAATATCGCTATCAGCATGCGATGTAGCCAGCACCTCGGCATGTGCCGGAAGGCCGGGATGACGATGGTGCCATGCAAAGGCATCACCGCCAGCCGCGCGCTCCCGTGCCCGCACGAAAATACAAACGAATGTATTAAAGTTTTCTGATCCTCGGCCGTTATCCGTCGTATACATCGCAAAACGGACCGACGTACGTCATGCGCCGCAGCATCGAGCGCGCCTACTCCTTCGTCGCCCTTCGTCACTAAAAAACAGTCAGTGTAGCGAATTCGACGGATTTGGAATGTTTGATATCGGCAAAATCTCGACGGGCTGTGACCGTCTTCTGCGCAGCACACGCAACGGCGCGATCGGCGTCGGCGTGCTCACGCTCGTTTGCTTCGGGCCGGCGGCGCATGCGGACACGGTCACGCCGCTGAAAGACATGTTCACGCTGAGCGGATTCGGCACCCTCGGTGTCACGCACTCGACCAACAGCGCTGCGGACTACGTCAGCAACGCGTTCGAGCCGAACGGCGCCGGTGCCACCCGTCGCTACGATTTCCAGAACGATACGGTGCTTGGCGTTCAGTTGAGCGCGAAAGTAACGAACAAACTGACGGCCGTGGTACAGGTCGTGTCGCAGCACGCATACGACAACACGTTCACGCCACACGTCGAATGGGCCAACGTCAAATACGCATTCACGACCAACTTCAGTGTCCGCGTCGGCCGCATCGAAATTCCGACCTTCGCGAATTCCGATTATCGGAATGTCGGCTATGCGAACCCGTGGCTGCGTGTGCCGGTCGAGGTCTACAACAGCGAACCGATCACCAGTAGCGACGGCGCGGACGCGTCTTACAGCTTCCCCATCGGCTCGGCCATCAATACGGTAAGACTGCTGTATGGCAGCGCGGTCTTCCACGTGAACCCCGGCGCTTATCGCGTAAGCACCAAAAACATTTTTGGTGCTTACGATACCGTTGAAATGGGTGCTTTCACTGCTCGCTTCGGTTATACGCACGGCCATGACACGCTTTCCGCTTTTCCGGCCTATTTTTCGAACCTGTCGTCTACCAGCTATAGCTTGTCTGCCGTATACGATCCCGGCAAATGGTTCCTTCAAGCAGAAGTAGCACGCGTCACCAGCGAACTGACGACGCCTGGCTACATATCGGGTTATGTGACCAGCGGCGTTCGCATCGGAAAATGGACCCCGTATGTGACCTACGCCCGTTCTTATTCGATGCAACGGCCGACGTTGACCGAGAACGTAAACCAGGGGGAGCGCGACGCCTCCATTGGCGTGCGTTGGGACTTCGCTCGCAACCTGGATCTGAAGGCGCAGTTCGACCACACTTGGCTGCCGAATAATTCGACAGGGAATCTCGCGAACGCACAGCCGACGTATGTCCTAGGTTCAGGCACGAATGTCCTGAGCGTCGCGATCGACTTCGTCTTTTAACCGGGGGCCAAAAAAATGACATCCTCGGTAAACTTTTTCGTACGCATCGTCGCCGGAGCGAGTGCAACGGTGCGAGACGCCTATGAAAGGATCGCACGCGTCGCGGTACGGCGATTCGGACGAACCATTCTGCTCGCCATCACGCTAAGCACCGTGTTGGGCGTCCATGCGGCCCATGCGGACATCGACATCGTCGTCGCCGCAGACAATACGCTGACGCACCTGAATCCCGCGCAAACGGCGAACGTGTTTCTCAGTCGCACTGGTACGTTGCCGAACGGCGAACCGGCGACGCCGGTGGACTTGAACGAGCTGAGCGCCGTGCGCGACCGATTCTATCGCAGCATCGTCGGGCGCACCGGGCCGCAGATGAAAGCATATTGGTCGCGGCTGATCTTCACCGGGCAAGGCGAACCGCCCCGCAGCGCAAACTCTCCGGAAGCAGTCAAGAAAATGATCGTCGGCACGCCGGGGGCCATCGGGTATCTGGATAGCGCGGATGTAGACAAACGGGTAAAGGTTCTGCTGCATCTGCCATGAGTGTCATTTCCAGATGGGCCTCTGCGAACCAACCGCCGCACGCCGCCGCCGTTCAAGCCACCCGCATCGCCCGCGGCGGGGAGCGGCCACGCCCGTGGATTTTCGAAGCGCACTTCTTTTTGCCGATCTTTTGCCTGATCCTGGTCGTACTCGGCTGGGCGACCACGCTTCACGTGATGCATCTGGAAGCGATCTCCGCGCAGCGCACAGCCGTCCAAAGCTGCCGTGAATTGGCGGATACCTATCAGGCGCAAATGCAACGCAACCTGGTCTATATCGACCAGACGTTGAAAATCATCAAATTCAACGTCGAGAAATCGCCCGGGTCGAAGTTGGCCGATTTCGAGACACGCGGCCTGTTGCCGCCGGCCCAGATCTTCTCGATCGCGGTTGCGGATGCACAGGGCCGCGTCGTCGACATCAATGGCGATCAGACCGGTCTTGGCATCAGCGTCGCGCAACGGCCCTTCTTTCCTGCACAGCGCGAACGTGTGCGGTTTCACCAAGTCAACTCGTCGCCGCTTATCAGCGAGATCGCGCACGATCCGACGACCGGTTTCGCGCAGGTCACTTTCAGCCGAGGACTGGTCGACAAACACGGCCACTTCCTCGGGGTCGTGATGTTGTCGGTAGACCCGGCTTACTTCACCAGCGGTTACGATACCGCCCGCATGGGCGACCACGGACTGTTGATGCTGGTCGGTAACGACATGAAGGTACGCGCAGAACGCATCGGTAATCAGACGCAATGGGGCGAAACGCTGTCAGACGCGAAACTGCTGGCAGCGCTTCGCACGCCTGCGGAGGATGCGGACATCACCACCTGGGCCGACGGCGTCGCGCGCTATTCGAGCGTGCGGACCCTTCACGGCTTTCCGCTCCTGGCCGTCGTCGGCTTGTCCCGTCACGAGCAGATGCGGATGTTTCGCGAGAGTCGCCGTACCTACATCGCTTGGACCGGCGTGGCCACGGTGCTGCTGTTGCTGCTCACCGCAGTGGTCAGCCGGATGAACTGGCAGTTGGAGCGTAGCCGTCTGAAGGCACGTCAGCTCGAACGTCTGGCAGACGAACGCCGTGTCGAACAAAGCCGACTTCTCGAAATGATCGCCACCAGCACGCCGTTGGACCAGATCCTCGCGTATCTGACCCAACTTCTGGACGAACAAATAGAGGGTGCCGTGACGTCGATCCTCGTATTCGACGCCAAAGGCAAACGACTGATGCCGGCGGCACCCAGTCGTTTGCCACTCGGCTATCTAGCCGCCGCAGAAGGCGCACCGATCGGCCCGCAGGCGGGTCCCGCTGGCCAGACCATCCACTATCGGGCGCCCGTTCATTTGTCGCGTCTCACCAGCTCCAAATTCGATTCCGCGATGCAGGCGTGTGGTATGACAGGGTTGAGCGACTGCTGGTCTTTCCCCGTGTTACGACACGATGGAACGGACAAAGCGCCGTTGGCCGCACTCAGCCTGTTCGTGCGCGATGCCCGTGGCCCAACGGCGTTGGAGCAAAGCACTATTTCGATGGCGATTCGTGTGATTGCCATTGCAGTAGAACGCAGCCGCGTCGAGCAGAAGATTCGTCACATGGCAAAACACGATGCGCTCACCGGTCTGCCAAACCGGACGATGCTGTATGAGCGCTTGCAACACGCGCTACTGGATGCGGCGGAAAAGAACCGCACCGTGACCGTCGTCTTCGTCGATCTCGACAACTTCAAACTCATCAACGACGGTTTAGGGCACGGCGCGGGCGACACTTTATTGAAGACGGTCTCGCAACGGATGGTAGAAGCGCTAGAACCCACGGATACCGTCGCGCGTTTGGGCGGGGACGAATTCGTCATGGTGTTGAGCGCGCTACGGCATGAAAACGATGGCCTCGCCGAATCGATCGATCGCCTTCGCGCCGTCATCACCGAGCCGGTACGCCTCTTTGATGGCGACTACCGCGTGAGCGCCAGCCTCGGCACAGCGTCGTTTCCTGGAGACGGCGCCGATGCCGAGACATTGCTGATGAATGCGGACGCCGCCATGTACCGCGCCAAAGACAGCGGCCGCGACGCGTGGCGGCGCTATACAGCCGACATGCATGCGCAAACGCATGAGAAACTCCGTATTCAGGAGGCGTTACGGCATGCGCTGACGAATAACGAGTTTCATATCGTCTATCAACCGCAAATCGATCTTGCACAAGGCAGGGTGTTTGGTGCAGAAGCATTGCTGCGTTGGACGCTGCCCCGCGAGGGTGCCATCGCACCCGACCTCTTCATTCCGCTCGCGGAAGAAAGCGGTCAGATTGTCAGCATCGGTGCCTGGATATTGTCCGAAGCGTGTCGTCAGAACAAAGCCTGGCAAGACGCCGGCTATCCGCCGGTCATCGTTTCCGTGAACGTGTCTGCACGGCAGTTCACCGACGAACGGCTGGTAGAACATGTGCAGTCCGCGTTGAGAGAAAGCGGTCTATCGCCCGCATACCTCGAATTGGAAATCACGGAAAGCGTGATCATGCTCGACGTAGCACGCGCGATAGAGACCATGCGCACGCTGGAAAGCATGGGTGTCAAACTGTCGGTGGACGACTTCGGCACCGGGTATTCGAGCCTGAGCGCACTCAAACAGTTCCCTATTGCCCGTCTGAAGATAGACCAATCTTTCATTAGAAGGATCGACGAAGACAAGGGCGACCAAGCCATCGCCGCGGCAATCATTGCGCTGGGTCGTCAATTGGATCTCGATGTGATCGCAGAAGGTGTCGAAACACAGGCGCAGTTGGCCTTCCTGCGCGAGAACGGCTGCCATCACGTACAAGGCTATTGCTATAGCTGTCCTGTCGCTCCGGAGGCTTTCTCCGATCTTTTGCGCGCGGCGTTCGTCTCACCCGCGAAAGACATCCGATAGCGCGCTGCGACATCCCGTGACGGGCGACCGCGCGTCGAACATCCAGCGCGTGCCGGCCAGATACTTCCCGTTCTATTGTTCGCCGTCGATCTGGTTGCGGCATTTGCTGATAATATCCTCGGCGCGGTGCCGGAGCGCCCGATCCTCTACGTCGGCAGTCGCCCATGCCTGACGATCGCGATCGAGCACCAATTGCGCGGTTTCGATCTGATGCCGACAAAAATCGACATAGGCGGCCTTGGTTCTCAGATACGCTTGCTGACTGGTCTCGTACGCGAGCGCCTTGTCCTGCGCTTGCGTGGCAAATTCCAACGACTGCACCCTTTCGAGCAACTCTTCACGCTTCGCGCGTTCAAGACGCGCAACATACATCTGCGCAGCATTGCTATCCGGCTCGACGATGGTGAAGCCGGAGGCGAACAAAGCGGCGAGCGTTCCGTCATCCGTTGTGACGACGGAAGCCGAGGGCCCAGCATCAGATGGCGGCGAATGCACGATCAGGAATCGCACGGTCGGCACGTCTACCCCTGCATCCATGTGCGCATTGCCCAAGAGCACCACCCCACACACGGAACGCCCAAGGAGCAGATCGGAAAGACGCGGACGCAACTGCGAAGCAGACTCACCGTTGCAATCCAGCGCGTACGACACGAGATCCAGTTTCCCACTCTCGTCGATCGCTTTCTCTTGGCGCGGCCGCAACTCCATGCAGAATAATCCCGGTCCGGCGAATCGACTGCAGGCTTGCGATGCTCGCTTCGTCGGCGTCAACGCCAGATACGCGCGAGACACCGGCGCGGATTGCGCAACGACAAGCGAAGGCGACACTAACAGCGCACCCAACAATACCATCACGGCCAGTCTGGACATATTCGACATGATTTCCGATACGGCGCCGCATTGCAGAATGCAGTATGGCACGCCACCTATTAAAACAACTGACGTCGCGAAGTGCTCGACGCGCCGCGATTCGGCGACCAATGGTATGACCGATCGCCTTCCCAGCGAACGCCGGCGGTCAGGCAACACTATTTTGTCCGTCCCGACAATGACTTAACGGCATGCGGCTAGCAATCTGAAGCCCAGAGATACCAATAATAAAAGTGCATCCGCCTAAATATCCCGCGCATTAATATGTTGACGATACCGAGCCGTCTATTGAAGCAAACGACTGTTTCATTAATACGTTTGGCATCGTCCCTTTCTCCCCCGTCAGATAGCATGGTGGTTTCTCCGAGCGATGCCTCAGACCTCAGCCATCAACGCCGCCTGCTTCGCGCCAGCGCCTCGATAGAAGCGATGGACGAGTCTGGCGGAGGCCTTTTTTGGCTTGGTAAGCTAGCCGCCACTTGCCCCCTACCTCAATCAGGAGTTCCGATAGTGAAGAAATTGCTTACCGCTTTGTCGATAACCGCCCTCGCCCTCAGCGCGAGCGTTGCCCACGCGAAAGATTGGAGCACCATCCGCTTCGGTGTCGACGCGACGTACGCACCATTCGAATCGAAAGCGCCGGACGGGAAGCTGGTCGGTTTCGATATCGATCTCGGCAACGAAATCTGCAAACGCCTGCAAGCAAAGTGCGTCTGGATCGAAAGCGACTTCGACGGCATGATCCCGGCATTGAAAGCTAGAAAGTTCGACGGCATCTTGTCATCGATGTCGATCACACCGCAACGGGCTGCGCAAGTCGCGTTCTCGTCGAAGCTATTCAACACGCCGACCCGCCTGGTCGCAAAGAAAGGCTCGACCTTGATGCCGACCGCCGCATCGCTGAAGGGTAAATCGGTCGGCGTGGAACAAGGCACGATCCAAGAAACCTATGCGAAAGCCTATTGGGCGCCTGCGGGCGCGAATGTCGTGTCGTATGCGAACCAAGATCAAGTGTATGCGGATCTGGTCTCCGGGCGTCTGGACGCCACGCTGCAGGACGCAGTGCAAGCCGATATCGGTTTCTTGAAGACCCCGCGCGGCGCGGATTACGTGTTCGTCGGACAGAATATTGAAGACGACAAAACACTGGGTACCGGCGCTGGCATCGGTATGCGCAAAGAAGATACGGACCTGGTCAAGAAGGTCGACGACGCGATTGCTGCTATGATCAAGGACGGCACTTACAAGAAGATCGAAGCCAAGTACTTCGCATTCGACGTCTACGGCGGCTGACGCCGGGATCACACGGCGGTCGCTCGACGAGCGGCTAAGGCTTGCGACTGCCCGATCGCCGTTCCCCGGACTTGAATTTTAGACTGTTCCCTATGCACATCCAGAATCACCAGTTGATATCGCCGACACTCGGTACACATCGGCACATCACGAGTTTTCACTACGGCCAACGTGGTACCGGTCAAAAGATCTATATTCAATCCTCGCTACATGCAGACGAATTGCCCGGAATGCTGGTGTCCTGGGCACTGCGTCGGAAACTGGCAGCGTTGGAGGCGGCGGGGAAAATCCACGGCGAAGTGATCGTCGTTCCGGTAGCGAATCCGATCGGCTTAAACCAGCAGTGGCTGGGGCATATGGCAGGTCGTTTCGAATCGAACAGCGCGCAAAATTTCAATCGCAACTTCTACGACCTCGCCGCGCTGGTGATGCCACTTGCCGAAGGGCATCTGGGAGACGACGCCGAAGCGAATCGCACAGCGATCCGCTCATTGATGGGACGCACGCTCGCGATGCAGCGCCCGCAAACCGAGTTGGACTCGCAGCGGCTGACATTGCAATTGCTGTCCTACGACGCCGACGTCGTGCTGGATCTGCATTGCGACTGGGAGGGCGCGCTGCATCTGTACACGAACCCGGACCTGTGGCCGGAGGTGGAACCGTTGGCGCGGTATATCGACGCCAAAGCATCGTTGCTGGCGCTGAACTCGATCGGCAATCCGTTCGATGAGATTCACAGTTTCTGCTGGTCCGAATTGCGCAACCGTTTCGGCGACCGCTTTCCGATTCCAAACGGTTCCGTGTCCGTGACCGTCGAGCTACGTGGGCAGCGAGATGTCTGTTACGAATACGCGGAACAGGATGCGCAAGCGATCGTTCATTTTCTGACGCATCGCGGCGTGATCGAGGCACCCGCCGTCCCGCTGCCGCCGTTGGCATTTCCAGCGACGCCTTTGTCCGGGACAGAGCCATTGATCGCGCCGATCAGCGGCATCCTGGTATTTCGCGTGGCATTTGGCGGTTGGGTCGACGCCGGCACCGCCATCGCCGATATCGTCGACCCGTTGACCGACGGCGTGGTCACGATATCCAGCAGCGTGAGCGGCGTCTTATATGCCCGCTACAACGCGCGTTTTGCGACCGCCGGCATGGAGGTCGCACGCATTGCGGGCGCGCATCCGATACGGACCGGCTCGCTTCTTTCGAATTAACGGGCCGCCGCTTTCGCAGCCTGCCTGCGGTTCCGCGCAACGGGGCTAGGCTTCGACGCTGATTTCGCTTCGAGACGCCACTTTGCTGTGCACGCCGCCCTGGTTACGGGCAGCCTGCACCAGCGTCGCGCAA
>CAWUJR010000113.1:0-9735 GCA_963922375.1 uncultured Robbsia sp. | reverse complement strand
GGGCTTCGTGTGCGAGAGTTTTGCGACCATCGCCGGCTTCAACGCGAACGGCGCATTGCCGCATTACCGCGCGACACCGCAGGCGTTTTCGGCGATCGCCGGCAACGGTTTGTTGCTGATCGATTCGGGCGGACAGTATCTCGGCGGCACCACCGATATCACCCGCGTCGTGCCGGTCGGGGAGCCGTCCGATGCACAGAAGCAGGACTTCACGACCGTGCTGAAGGGGACGATCGCGCTATCGCGAGCGCGCTTTCCGAAAGGCATCCGTTCGCCGATGCTCGACGCGATCGCCCGTGCACCGATCTGGGCCGAGGGTCTGGATTTCGGGCACGGTACCGGTCATGGCGTGGGGTATTTCCTCAATGTGCACGAAGGTCCGCAGGTGATTTCACACTATGCGAACGCTGAACCGTCGACCGCGATGGAAGCGGGCATGATCACGTCGATCGAGCCGGGTGTCTATCGCCCTGGCAAATGGGGCATTCGCATCGAGAATCTGGTGATCAACCGGCCGGTGAAAACCGCATCCGAATTCGGCGATTTCCTTGAGTTCGAAACGCTGACACTGTGCCCGATCGATACCCGTTGCATCGTGGTGGACCGACTGAGCACCGACGAGCGCGAATGGCTGAATGCCTATCACGCGAGTGTGCGCGCACGGTTGTCGCCGTTGCTGCAAGACGCCGCGAGTGGGCCGGCGCTGGACTGGCTGATACGGCGCACGCAGGCCATCTGAGTCGCCGATGTGAGTCGGCGACCGACATCGCCGATTGCCGTCGGCGGTGTCGGACGGCGACAGACGTCTTCTATTTGCCGATGAGATTCATCAGTGCGCCGCCGAGGCCTCTTGTCGTCCCGCCGACGCTTTTCGCCACGCCTTCCGCGCTCACGCCAAGCGCTTTGGCGAGACCGGCCGCCAGCCGGGTCGCGATATTTTCATTTAGCGAGAACTTCGGATCGGACAGATTCCCTTGCAGCGAAAAGTCGAGCGTGATCCGATCCTGCTTGTCTTTCAGCGCCGCAATGGCGGCATCCCTTGGTATCGCCTCGAGTGCACTCACCGCGTTGTCGCCGTGCGCCAGTTGGAGCTGATCGAGCGTCAGCTTGCCGTCGGCCTGCAATTGCCGGTTCTCCACGGTCGAATGCAGGTCGAGACTCGCTTTACCGCTATCGATCGCAAGCGTTTTGCTCTTGTTCAGATAGGGCTGCAGCGACCGCACATCGACATTCGAAAACTGCGTGTGAATGTCCGATTGCTGCGTGCTGAAGACGATCCAACCGTCGATCTTGAGCGGACCGCCGCCTGGGGGCGGCGCGCTGCGCGATGACGACGCATTCTGCGGCGACGCGTCGGCGACCTCGCCAGCGATCGAGAATTGGGTGCGCTCGCTCTGTGTCGGGAAGTGCAGCGGACCGACGCTCGATTGCAGTTGATTCAACCGCAGCCGAAACGGCGGGCTGACCACTGAAGCGTCAAAAAAGTCGAGCGTTCCGTTATGTACGACGATGGCCCCCAGGTCCACCGGCATCGACTGCGACGAGGACGTTGCCGCTACACCGCTGGAAGCGATGGCCGCTGACGATGCCGCAGTGGAGGGGGGCGCCGATGTCGACGTCGGCACGACCGATACACCGCTTGCCGCCGTCGGCGCATGAGCGGCGTTCCGATCGGTTCGTAAATTGGGCAGCAGCGATATCTTCCCATCCGGTGTCCGCAGGATAGAGAGATAGGCATTGTCGAGCACGGCGTCGTGGATCGATACCCGGTGCGACAGCAGTTTCCACAGGTCCGGTGTCAATACGATGCGATCGGCGCGCAGCGCATCGGTCGCAGGCCAACCCGGGGGCGCTTTGATCACCACGTGGTCGAGTGTGATCCGAGTGAATCCCACATCGATACGCGCAGCGTGCCCGGTGGGACCGAGCAGCGTAACGATGTGGTCACGCAGCGACCTTGTCGCCATGTGTACCGCCGTGGCGGCGACGATCGCCAATACAATGAGCGCGATCGCCATGATACGAAACGTGCGCCGGGTCTGGCTTGAAACCATTGATTCCTCCCGCTTACCAGAGCGAAGCAAAACGAAGCAAAATGCAGCGTCGAGAGACCCGTTCAGGACGCCGCTGGACAGTGAGCCGGCCACAGCATCGGCTCAATGCAGCAGCCCAATGCAGCAGGCGATGACGCGATTAGCGCGTGATCGGTCGGTAGCGTAGCCGTTTCGGTCGCGTCGCTTCTTCTCCCAGGCGTGCACGGCGATCGGCCTCGTACTCCTGGTAGTTGCCGTTGAAGAACACGACTTGCGAGTCGCCCTCGAACGCCATGATATGCGTCGCGATGCGGTCGAGGAACCAACGATCGTGCGAGATCACCATCACGCAGCCGGCAAATTCCAGCAGTGCATCTTCCAGCGCGCGCAGCGTTTCTACGTCCAGATCGTTCGACGGTTCATCCAGCAGCAGGACGTTACCACCCGCGGACAGCGTTTTTGCCAGATGCAGCCGGCCGCGTTCGCCCCCTGACAGATTGCCCACTTGTTTCTGCTGGTCGCCGCCCTTGAAATTGAAGCGCCCCAGGTAAGCACGCGCCGGCGTTTCGTAGCGACCGACGG
This sequence comes from uncultured Robbsia sp., assembly GCA_963922375.1. Taxonomy (GTDB): domain Bacteria; phylum Pseudomonadota; class Gammaproteobacteria; order Burkholderiales; family Burkholderiaceae; genus Robbsia. The sequence goes on along the minus strand of CAWUJR010000113.1, from coordinate 7,120 downwards.
TCAGCAGATCGGAGCCGTTCGCGATCGCTTCAAAGACGGTCTTGTCACCTTCCAGCGAGTCACGATTCTGTCCGACATACGCTAGTTTGACCGTTGGTCCGATTTTCACCGAACCGCTATCCGGCGTTTCGGCGCCGGTAATCATGCGAAACAGTGTCGATTTACCGGCACCATTCGGGCCGATCACGCCGACGATCGCACCCGGGGGCACGGTAAAATTCAGGTTGTCGATCAGCAGACGATCGCCGTAGGCCTTGCTGACATTCTCGAAGGTAATCACTTCATTGCCCAGACGTTCGGCGACCGGGATGAAGATTTCCTGCGTTTCATTGCGCTTCTGGTATTCCTGGCTGTTCAGTTCCTCGAAGCGCGCCAAACGGGCTTTCGATTTCGCCTGACGGCCCTTCGGGTTCTGGCGGACCCATTCCAATTCTTGCTTGATCGCCTTGCGCCGTGCGGATTCCGACGACTCTTCCTGCTTCAGGCGCGCTTCCTTCTGATCGAGCCAGCTACTGTAATTGCCCTTCCATGGAATGCCGTGTCCGCGGTCCAGTTCGAGAATCCACTCGGCGGCGTTATCGAGGAAGTAGCGATCGTGGGTCACCGCGACCACCGTGCCCGGGAAACGCGTCAGAAACTGTTCAAGCCAATCGACGGATTCGGCATCCAGGTGGTTGGTCGGTTCATCGAGCAGGAGCATATCGGGCTTCGACAGAAGCAATTGGCACAGCGCGACCCGGCGCTTTTCGCCGCCCGACAGGTTGCCGATCTTCGCGTCCCACGGCGGCAGTCGCAGTGCATCGGCGGCCACTTCGAGTTGCTGTTCCGGATTCGCGCCATCGGACGCGGCGATGATCGCTTCGTATTTGGCCTGGTCGGCCGCGAGCGCATCGAAATCAGCATCCGGTTCCGCATACGCGGCATAGATGTCGTCGAGTTTTTTCTGCGCGGTGAAGATGTCGCCCAGGCCTTCTTCTACCGCTTGACGGACCGTTTGCTCGTTATCGAGCAACGGCTCCTGCTGCAGATAACCGATCGTCAGATTCGGCATCGGCGTCGCTTCGCCCTCGATCTCGCGGTCTGTGCCCGCCATGATCTTGAGCAGCGTGGACTTGCCCGAGCCGTTCAGGCCGAGCACGCCGATCTTCGCGCCGGGAAAAAACGACAGCGAGATATCCTTGAGGATCTGGCGCTTCGGCGGGACGATCTTGCCCACCCGATTCATCGTGAAAACGTACTGTGCCATGGAAAAGCCGCTAGCAATGCCGCCCGGTGGCGGCGTTTTGGAGGGTTGTCCGACATGCATATGCCATCGATGGTGATCGACAGGACGGACGACGATAAGACGATTTTACGTGATTGGCGGCGGGACGACGACTATCCGGGTGGGAGTCGGCTAAAAGAATAGCGGCGAGGCGTGCACCGGCGGCGCAAACCGATGCGCCGCCTCGTCGTCTGCAGGAGGGCGGGTATGCGGGGGAGCGGATAGGCGCGGAGTGAGCGCGCTCGCGCGAATAGGCGGTAAGAAAGCGGATGCGACCGACAGTAGGCGATGCGCAGGCGGCTGCGTTACTATCCGTGCGGGTTGACGGCGAAGGGCATTGGCGCGGTCGTCGGTCGATCAGTGATTGTCCGACGGGCACTGCAGATTGCAGCCGTCCGGGTCGCCGTTGTCGCCGCGCTTACGCTCAGCGGACGTGCCATGTTGATACTTTGCCGACGGCGTCGATGCAGCAAACGGCATATATGGGTGCTGATTGATCTGAAAACTGCTCCCGAGGATGCCATCGGGCGTGCCCGGCGTATTCTGGGCGAACGCTAACGAGACCGGTCCGATCAGTGAGCCAAAAGCAATCGCGGTGGCAGTCAGGGCGAGGGCACGGAGTTTCATGTGATATCAGGCAGATAGCGTCAGAACCGTGAATGTAACGCAAGTTCCGGGTTTCTGCCGATTCGCGGGCCCTTCGCTGTATTGCAGATGTTTACAGGTGTTTGACGCGCACCGCCATCGTGCCGGTGTTGGCAAGGGCGCTGAGGGTGCTGAACGTGCTCGGCAGGTATGCGCTGCGTGATCGACGAGCAGAAACGAAAGAGGGCAACGCGTGGAGCAACTGATGGAAAAACCCGTCGAACAAGCCGAAATGCCGCAACAGCGATCCGCGTCGCAGCCGCAGTCTACGTCCCCGTCTCCGTGGACCGGGCAGCGCATCGCGATCGTACAATCGCCCGCGTTGGGCGATTCGTTGGTCATGACCATCGTCGCGCACAATCTGCAGCGAGCAGGGGCCGAGGTGACCGTGTTCGGCCGCCAGGGATGGTTGCTGAAAGACTGGTTTCCAGCGCTGCGGATGCGCCCCGCGTTGACGGACGACGCGTTGGGCGCGTCGTTAGCGGCATTCGAAACGGTGTTTCAACTGCATGACGACTATCCGTTCGACACACTCCACCGCGTGCATCCGAACGGCGTATTCCTTGGGCGCGTACCAAAAGCGTCGTCGTCGGCAGCGATGGTCGACCGATTGGCCGACTATTGCCGCACGGACCTGCGGCTCGGCAACGTCGATCGGGGGAACGGCATCACACCGCCCGCTGGATTGTCGCTCGTGCATCGCCGGCATACGAAACGCGTCGCGATTCATCCCACGGCGAGCACCGCCGACAAGCGCTGGTTAGCCGCACGCTTTATTCGATTGGGTTTGAAACTGAAGGCCGCTGGCTTCGATCCGGAGTTCGTCGTGACGCCAGACGAACGGGCCGCCTGGGCAGGCGTGGAAGCGGCCGGTATGACATTGGCGGTCTTCGATTCGCTGAGCGGTGTCGCCGCTTGGTTGTACGAGTCCGGCTGGTTCATCGGCAACGATTCCGGCATCGGCCATCTGGCGTCGAATCTGCTCATTCCGACGGTGTCGCTTTTCATGCGCAACGGCATCGCGCGCACGTGGCGGCCGAGTTGGGGGGAAGGGCGCGTGCTGGTTGGGGGCGCCTACATTCCCACCGGTAAGCTGAAGGAGCGACTCTGGAAGCATGCGCTGACGGTGTCGCAGGTGATGCGGGCGTTTGACGCATTGCAAGCGGAGCGTGGCTAACGGGGCGTGGCCAACGCAGCGATCGAGCATGATGCATTGCCGCGCGGTGCGTTGCGTTGCAGAGCCGATGCAGCACTGACGGCATGAGCACGTCGATCGATGCCGCTATACTGAAATCTGGTCCAATCCATCAAACTGGGAGGAACAGCATGCCGGAAGTCATCGTGTACGCAGCCGTAGGACGAACCTCGGAACAGAAGAAGGCGCTGATGCAGGGCATCACGCAGGCCGTCGTGGACAGCTTTCAGGTGAAACCCGAGGCGGTGAGCGTCCAGATCGTCGAATCCGCGCTGGACGCAAAGTCGAAGGGCGGAATCCCGTTCAGCGAACGCTGACTGTCGATCGATATCTGAACAATGGCGTGCTGCGGTGCGCTACCGCAGCACGCCCCGTGCGCTGGCTTAGACGTTAAACAAGAAATTGAGTACGTCGCCATCACGCACCACGTACTCCTTGCCTTCTGCGCGCATCTTGCCGGCTTCTTTCGAGCCTTGTTCGCCGCGATACGTGATGTAATCGTCATAGCCGATCGTCTGCGCACGGATGAAGCCGCGCTCGAAATCGGTATGGATCACGCCGGCGGCCTGCGGGGCGGTGTCGCCGACATGAATCGTCCAGGCACGTACTTCCTTCACCCCGGCAGTGAAATAGGTCTGCAGACCCAGTAAGCGATACGCCGCGCGAATCACGCGATTCAAGCCCGGCTCTTCCATGCCCATGTCTGCCAGAAAGACCGACTTGTCCTCGTCCGGCATATCGGCGATTTCCGCTTCCACTGCCGCACACACCGCTACTACCGGCGCTTTCTCGGCTTCCGCATACGTGCGCACGGCATCCAGTTTCGGGTTGTTCTCGAACCCGTCTTCCTTCACGTTTGCCACATACATCACCGGCTTCGATGTGATCAGGCAGAAAGGCTTCAGCAGCGCCAGTTCGTCTTCCGACAGATCGAGTGCGCGGACCGGCTTGGCTTGATCCAGTTGCACGCGCGCGCGTTCCAATACCGCGACCAACTTTGCGCCTTCTTTGTCGTTACCGGATTTGACCGCTTTCGAATAACGCGCCAATGCCTTTTCGACGGTGGCCATGTCGGACAGCGCAAGCTCGGTGTTGATCACTTCGATATCCGAGATCGGATCGACGCGGCCTGCCACGTGAATCACATTCTCGTCTTCAAAACAGCGCACGACATGCGTGATCGCATCGGTTTCGCGGATGTTGGCGAGGAATTTGTTGCCCAGGCCTTCACCGGTGGAGGCGCCGGCAACCAGCCCGGCGATATCGACGAATTCGACGACAGCCGGCACCACACGCTCCGGCTTGACGATCTCGCTCAGGCCGCTCAAGCGGGGATCGGGCACCTCGACGATGCCGACATTCGGCTCGATCGTGCAGAACGGATAGTTTTCTGCCGCGATGCCGGCCTTGGTCAGTGCGTTGAAAAGGGTGGACTTGCCGACGTTAGGCAGGCCAACGATGCCGCATTGGAGACTCATGGAAGGACTCTGGAATCAGGGGGTGAGCGCGCGCGAATGCCTTCAAGGCGAACGCCCCGGCCGCGAACCGCGTAAAACCGCAATTGTAACCCTCCAACGCGTTGCGCTGGGAGGGGCACGGAAAATCTCCGGATCCAGGGGGGGGTGGCCTCATAATGACGGCGGCGGAGACGGCCGAATGTCTGCTTATTCCAACGAATCCCAACGAATCCCAACGGATCCCAATGGATCCAGATGGATTTCACCGGTTGGCGCCGCTTTTCAAAGCAAGGTAATGCTACAGAGATCGAATGCCTATGAAGGTCGTGGTGTGTCTGACCACCTACAATCGCGTCGATTGCGCGCGCATTTCAACGGAAATCATCAAGCTGAATTGGCCGCAAGCCTGGCCGATCGTGCATGCGTGTTCGAACCGGGATTATGTGCCGGCGCTGGAAGATAGGGTGCTGACGCGTTCGCCGCTACCCTTGACGACCGGCGCGCTGGACCTGCTGGCATCGTCGATCGCGGGGGCTGTCGAGCATTTCGATGCCGACTATCTGGTGCATCTGGAGGGGGACACCTGGATCTTCGATCAGCGCGTGATTGCCGATTATGTGCAGCGGCTCCACGACGACGAACAGGCGGTGATCGCGGCGTCGTCGTGGAGCACCGATCGCGCGCCTGAGTGGCGCGCTTCGCCGAAACTCGGCAGAAAAATGCGTTACGCGTTGTCGCGCCTGGTCCGGCCCTTCGGGTCGCGTTATGGTATTCGCGATACGGAATCGATCTCCACGCAATTCTTCATCGCCAAAGCGACGCCGGCCTTCGTCGTTCTGATGGCGGCCCTGACCGCGAACGAAGACGACGTGCTCGAACGGCGACTGTATCAGGCGGTGGTCGGGCGTTTCGGTCGTCGCGCGATCATCGGCATGCCGGAGCGCGAGCCGGTGCATCCCGCCTATCGCAATACGTGCGCAGCGCTTCACCTGGCTTGTCAGCATTGGCCGTCGGCGAAGGAAGCGCCGACGCCGGAGAGGCAGCCGGATGTCGCGCCGTCCGACTTTTTGACGGGCAAGAAGGAATCGCTTGCGCAGGCTCGGTTGCCGCATCTTGGCCCGAATATGCAACGCTTGTTGGAAAGCGTCGACCTCACTTACTACAACGGCAACGCGAAACGCTATTGAGCGACGCGTGCTGTCCCGTCACGTTCCGTCACGCGCGAAGCGGTCGCCCATCGCATGACGCGAAAGCAGGGACGCGGATAACACGGCGCAGGGCGACACGACGACAGGGCGACAGGGCGACGCCACAAGCGCCGCTAGCCGTTAGAGCAGGGTTTCCAGCGGCGCCATTCCAGCGGCCAGTGTCGCGACGGCGTCGGCGTTCACCTCAGGCAATACGTCAATTTCAGCGATCACGCGCGTTTCGCCGAACTGTTCGATCGCGCGTCTGTTGCCGGGGGACAACGCGCCGACCAACACGACGCCGAGCACCGGTATCGCTCGATGGCGTAATGCTTCCAGGCTCAACAGCGTATGGTTGATCGTGCCCAGTCCGCTGCGCGCGACCAGCACCACCGGCAACCCGAAGTGCCCGATCAGATCGATGATCATCGTCTCCTCGTCCACCGGCACATACAGCCCCCCCGCGCCTTCGACCACCAGCGTATTGGCAGTCTCGGGCAGGGTGAGTGCATCCCGATCGATGGTGACGGCTTCGCTTTCTGCCGCCGCCCAGGGCGACAACGGCGCTTGCAGCGCGTAGGCCGGCGCGTGAATGCGGTTGTCGTCCAGACCGGCTAATTCGCGCACGGTCGGCGTATCGCCAGCCTCGTCGGCGATCCCGGTCTGCAGCGGTTTCCAATAGTCCGCGCCCCAGGCCCGCGAGAGGACGGCCGATACGAGCGTCTTGCCGATGCCGGTATCGGTGCCGGTTACGAAAACACCCCGATGCGGCGATGGCGCTTTGCGCCAGGTGCCATAGGCGATGTGATAGCTCACGTTCGCTCCTTGTCTATTGAATTGTTCGATGACGCGCTTCAAATTGGGTACCGAAAGCGGTGCGGTCCCCTCGGCCGGAATGCTGGCGCCGATCTTTTTCAGTCCCCGCACAAACGCTAGACCATCGGATAGGGCGAGCGTCACGATGACGGCGTCGACATGACCGGTGTTCGACGCACGATGAGGCAACGGCGAAATCGTCTCGGCGGCCGGGTAGGTCCGCATCGACGGGATCAGGTCAAGTGCGCGGTGCGCGTCGCGCCACTCGTGAAAGGTGTGCTCGGCCAGGGTTGATATCGCCAGATAGCCGCCCGGCGCGAGCTTGTCCATCAGTCGCGACAATCCACCGTTCAGATCGTCGAACCATTGGACGGCGAAGTTCGAACAGATCAGGTCATAGCCCGTTTCTGTTTCTGTTTTCGTCGACGTCAGCGTCGGATGTTCGCCGTCCATCAGCACGAAGCGGCTGGTGCCGGGCAGTGTCAACGTGCGCTGCGCCGCTGCGAGCATCGGTGCGGCGATGTCGGTGATCGTCCAGTCGGCGGCCCCGATCCGC
>CAWUJR010000112.1:0-9746 GCA_963922375.1 uncultured Robbsia sp. | reverse complement strand
GGTGGCGGTGGTGGCGGCCCGCCGCACGGCTAATATCGCGGCGACCCGCGCCGTAGCGTAAAAAAGGCCGGTTGCGCCCGTTGAGGGCCAACCGGCCTTTTTGCGTCTGCTCGCGTCAGCTCAACGCGAAGCGTGCAACGGCATCATTCCCGATCGGCGAAGTCGCGCCACAGCACCATCAAGATCGTCATCAGCGCCGGACCGATGAAGAGCCCAAGCAGGCCCAGCGTCTCGGCACCGCCGAGAATGCCCAGCAAGACGAGCAGAAACGGCAGACGGGCGGCACCGCCGATCAGCGCGGGACGCACGAAGTGTTCCGCCACCAATACGACGCTCACCCCTACCACCATCAAAATCGCCGCCGCTACCGTCGCGCCCTGGGTGAGCAGGTACAGCGACGCCAAGGTGAACAACACCGGTGCGCAGAACGGCAGCATCGCCGCGATCGCACTGAGCGCGCCCAACAGTACCGCATGCGGCACGCCGGTAAAGAAGTACGCGATACCCAACAGCGCCCCTTCCCCCAATCCGACCAGTACCAGACCGCTGACCGTGCCGCGCACCGACACCGCCATCTGCGTCGCCAGCGCCTCGCCGTCCGCACCGAACATCCGGTGCACCGCCGTCAGCAGTTGCTCGCGCAGCGACGTGCCGGCGGCAAAAACGAAAAACAGCACCAGCAGCATGAAGGCAAACGTGACCAGTGCATGCATCAATTGCTTGCCCACATGACCGCCGTACGTCATCAGCGAGCCGTGCGGCACCCGCGACAGCAGCGCGCTGCCAGAATGCGGGTCTGCGAGGTTGGCTTGCCACCAGGCAGTGATCTGTCGGCCACCCGGCACGTCTCCTAACCAGGAAGGCGGTGGCAAGCCATTTTGCTGAACCTGCTGAATCTGACCGAAGACACCGTGCCAATCGCCTGCCAGGCTGGTCACGCCGACGATCAGTGGCACGACGAAAATCACCCCCACCAACGTCACCACCAGTGCGGCAACGAGTCGCGGACGGCCGTGCAGTCCCGGCCAACGCTCGACGTGTTCAAGCGATGGCCACAACGCAATGGCCAACACACCGGCCCACAACACCGCCGGGATAAAGTCGTGCACCACCCAAAGCGCCAGCACAGTCAAGACTGCATAAAGGGCGATAAGCGCGGTATGCTGATACTTGCTGTTGTCGCCGGGCTGTCCGAGCGGCTTTCTGGCGCGATGTGGATCGTCGATGTCCGGAACGCTCATTGGACACCCCCGCAGCAGTCAGTGAAATGGTGCGGGACGTTTTTCGCCGTCGGGCGGTGCTGAAGAAGCGAACAAGCGATAGTCAAAAACAATCGTTCCATTTTATTTAATTAACTTTTAAAATGACGACCGATGCCACATACTGTGTTCATCGAATCGCGTGAAACTGCGTTTCGCCGAGTTTGCGGGTCTCGGCTTCTAGGGGCCCTGCGTACTTGTCATTAGCGCAACATCAACACGTTTAACTCAACCTGAGGAAAAGAGATGCCGATCATCAATTCGCAAGTCAAGCCGTTCAAGGCACAAGCTTTCCACAACGGTAAGTTCGTTGAAGTCACCGAAGCGTCGCTGCAAGGCAAATGGTCGGTCGTGGTGTTCTACCCGGCTGACTTTACCTTTGTTTGCCCGACCGAGTTGGAAGATCTGGCCGATCACTACGCCGAATTCCAAAAGCTGGGCGTTGAAGTTTACGGCGTGTCGACCGACAGCCACTTCTCCCATAAAGCATGGCACGAAACGTCGCCGGCCATCGGCAAGGTAGGTTACCCGCTGGTGGGCGATCCGACGCACGTGCTGGCTCGCAACTTCGACGTGCTGATCGAAGAAGACGGCATGGCCTATCGTGGCACGTTCCTGATCAGCCCGGAAGGCCTGATCAAGGTTGCTGAAATTCACGACAACGGCATCGGCCGTGACGCCAGCGAACTGATGCGCAAGGTCAAGGCTGCGCAATATGTCGCAGCACACCCGGGTGAAGTGTGCCCGGCTAAGTGGAAGGAAGGCGAAGCCACGCTGACGCCGTCGCTGGATCTGGTTGGCAAGATCTAAGGTTTGACCAAACCGGTGCGCAGAGGCCGGTTAACGGCAACCGCGCACGGATCGGGCAGTGAATTCGAATGAATGCCACCGCCCGATGCTTTGGCTGCACTATCGGTAGTAAAAACAAGCAGTAAAGACCGTCCGGGCGGATTGCCTGGCACCCCTCCCCGGACGTCGTTCCCTCTTGGGTTCTCGTCTTGTGCACTGCTTCACCTTTTTCACGGAATTTATAAAGCCATGCTCGACGCAAATCTCAAAAATCAGTTGAAGGGCTATCTTGAACGGGTCACGTTGCCGATCGAGATCGTCGCCTCGCTCGACGACAGCGAGAAGTCGTTCGAGATGCAAGGCCTGTTGCGCGAAGTCGCGGAACTGTCCACGCACATCACCGTGACGGAGCGTGCAGACGACGCGTACCGCAAGCCCTCCTTCTCGATCAATCGCCCCGGCGCCGATATCGGCATCCGTTTCGCGGCGATCCCGATGGGCCACGAATTCACTTCCCTGGTGCTCGCCCTGTTGCAAGTTGGCGGCCACCCGTTGAAGCTGGAGCCGGAGGTCATCGAGCAGATCAAGAATCTGGACGGCGACTACGCATTCGAAAGCTACATCTCGCTGTCGTGCCAGAACTGCCCGGAAGTCGTGCAAGCGCTGAACGTGATGGCGCTGATCAATCCGCGCATCCGTAGCACGACGATCGACGGCGCCTTGTTCCAGGACGAAGTCGAAGGCAAGCAGATCATGGCGGTCCCGACCGTCTACATGAATGGTGAAGTCTTCGGTCAGGGACGCACCGGCGTCGAAGAGATTCTAGCGAAGCTGGATACGGGCGCCGTTGCTCGCAAGGCCGAAGCACTTGCGTCGAAAGAACAGTTCGACGTGCTGGTCGTCGGCGGTGGCCCGGCAGCTGCAGCCGCCGCCATTTATGCCGCACGTAAGGGCATTCGTACCGGCGTCGTTGCCGAACGCTTCGGCGGTCAGGTGCTCGACACGCTGGCAATCGAAAACTTCGTTTCGGTGCAGGAAACGGAAGGACCGAAGTTCGCCACCGCGCTGGAACAGCACGTGAAGAGCTACGATGTCGACATCATGGATCTGCAACGCGCAGAAAGCCTGCTGCCTGGCAAGAACAGTGTCGAGATCAAGTTGGCTAATGGCGCAGTGCTGAGCGGCAAGACGGTGATTCTGGCGACCGGCGCACGCTGGCGCGAAATCAACGTGCCGGGCGAGCGCGAGTACCGTAACCACGGTGTCGCCTACTGCCCGCACTGCGATGGCCCGCTGTTCAAGGGCAAGCGCGTGGCGGTGGTCGGCGGCGGTAACTCCGGCGTCGAAGCGGCAATCGATCTGGCCGGCATCGTGTCGGAAGTCACGCTGATCGAATACGGTTCTGCGCTGCGTGCCGACGCCGTGCTGCAGAAGAAGTTGCGCAGCTTGTCGAATGTGACGATCATCACCGATGCACAGACCACCGAGATCACCGGAGACGGTAAGAAGGTCAACGGCCTGTCGTTCAAGGACCGTGTATCGGGCGACACGAAGCATATCGAGCTGGAGGGCGTCTTCGTGCAGATCGGCCTGGTGCCGAACACCGAGTGGCTGAAGAGCTCGTCGATCGGCCTGTCGAAGCATGGCGAAATCGAAGTGGACGCAAAGGGTCAAACATCGATCCCTGGCGTGTTCGCTGCCGGTGATGTCACCACCGTGCCGTACAAGCAGATCGTGATCGCCGTCGGCGAAGGTGCGAAAGCAGCGTTGTCGGCATTCGACCACTTGATCCGTCACTCGGTGGCAGACGAAGCGCCGGTGAAGGCAGCCGAGACGGTCGACGCGTAATTCGTTATGCAGTGCCCCCGCATCACTTGATGCGATGACGCAAACAGGCGGCGAAAGAGCGCATCTTCGCCGCCTGTTTGCCATTTAAGCGAAACTTTCCCCGTTTTGCAGCTAGCTTATTCGGCACCAGCCTCGCCATCGGCGTCGCCACTTGCACGCCCGGCATTTGCCAGACGTGGTGCCATCCTCAAACACCTGCCATCCCGAATCTAGAATAGTCCCATCTTCACTTCGAGCGATTTATTCAATACGCCGAACCAAGATTTCCGCTGCGGAGGCAGCGATCAAGGCGCCTAAGGAGAATGCCGGCGTCTGATCCGCTGGCGCGCCGGCCGCGGGCTATCGTTCTGAGCAAGCCATCCGGCGTTCAATCAAAGCGCGGCCGATGCGCCATTCGCCGCGCCGCGCGACCCGACGTTCTGCAGCGCATCGGTTGCGGTCTGCAAATCCGCAATGACCTGGGCCTGTTGATCAGACGCGCTGACGATCGCACTCATCGTCGTCGTCATCTCTTTGACCGAGCCGACCACATCGGCAATCGTCTTGCCGGCGCGCCGGACCTGGATCAGCCCCTGCTCCACCTGCGTCGACGAACGATCGATTAACGCGCGGATCTCTTTCGCCGAATCCGCGCTGCGACGGGCCAAGTTGCGCACTTCGTTAGCCACCACCGCGAAACCGCGACCGCTTTCTCCGGCGCGTGCGGCTTCCACTGCCGCGTTCAGCGCGAGCAGATTGGTCTGGAACGTAATGCCGTCGATAACACCGACGATGTCGCCGATCGTCTTCGCGCTGGCATTGATCCCGTCCATCGTCGTGATCACTTCGCTCATCGCGTCGCCCCCTTCCAGCGCCTTGCTGGAGGTGCTTTGCGCGAGCGCATTCGCGTCACGCGCGAACTCCGCATTGGTGGTCAAAGCGTTGGACATCCCGCCCACCGCCGAGCGCAACGATTCGGTGGCCATGATTCGCGCGGTGATGTCGGTCGCATACTTGACGACCTTCACCAGATCGCCATTCATATCGCGAATCGGGTTATAGCTCGCCTGAATCCAGACCGTTCGTCCGCGTTTATCGAGGCGACGATACACCCCGCTGTCGAACTCGCCACGTTCCAGACGCGACCAGAAAACGGCATATTCTGCGCTGACGTAATCCGCCTTGTCGACGAACATCCGATGGTGTTTTCCAATGACTTCATCGCGCCGATAACCGAACGCATCGAGAAAATTGTCATTCGCGGCGAGCACGTGCCCGTCGAGAGAAAATTCGATAATGGCCTGTACACGATCGATCGCCTGCAACTGCCCGCGATAATCGGCGTGCCGCAATTCTTCTTCCGTGACATCCGTTGCATATTTGATCACGCTTGTCACGCGACCCGCGCTGTCTTTCACCGGGTTGTATGTTGCCTGGATCCACACGTCGTCGCCGTTCTTGCGCGTACGCTTGAATACGCTGCGATGAAACTCCCCACTGCTCAGCGTTTGCCAGAATTCCTGATATTCCCGACTGCCGCGCATGCTGGCGTCCACCAGCATCCGATGATTTTGGCCCACGATCTCATCGGCGCGATAACCAAACAACGACAGAAAATTATCGTTCGCCGACAAAATGGTGCCATCCAATTTGAATTCAATGACCGCATAAGCGCGATCCAATGCTGCCAGACGGCCCTCCTCCGCATCGCCCGATAAACCCAATTTTCGGATGAAGTTCCTCACGCCGATTCCTTACTGTTATCAGAGTTATCAGAATATCCCGCGCGCCATTCCCGACACGCGACATCACGGAATTCGGGAGAAAAAACCGTTTTCCGCAGCCTTCAAATCGTATACCAAAATTAAAACATACGTTTGATTGACGAAATCTTTACGAGAATAACGACTGCCATTTTTTCGAAAGGAATGCTAAATGCGTTGTTTTCCCAACACCAACACGGCAAACAAACGCCCGGCTCATTCACCCGCAGCTAAAACCCACGCCTACGACGCTGCGCAACACGTATTGGTGCACCCATTCTGTCGCGCCCCCACGGACCGATTAAACCGCGCTCGACGCCGCACTGATTACGGTGGCGACCATGGTATGGGCAGCGGCATCCGCCAGCGCTGCCGCCTCAATCGCGGCTTGATCCAGCGCCCACTGATCCATCCACGCTTCAAGCTTTTCCGGTGGCAGCGGTCGGCTGATATGAAAGCCCTGCACCAGATCACAATCGAGCATGCGGAGTTGCGCCATCATGGCTTCGGTCTCCACGCCCTCTGCCACCACTTTCATCCCCATGTTGTGGCCGAGATTTATGGTCGAGCGCACAATCGTCTCATCATCTTTGTGATCCATCATGCCCATCACAAACGATTTATCGATTTTCAATTCATCGACGGGCATGCGTTTCAGATAAGACAGCGAAGAATAGCCGGTACCAAAATCGTCGATCGAAATACGGATCCCCAATGCGTGCAGCCGATCCAGTGTCTCGATTGCGTGATTCGGGTCATCGATGATTGCGCTTTCGGTCACTTCGATCCAGATCCATTGCGGGTCGACCCCGTGCTTGCGAAGCAAGCCCATGAACGTATCGGGCAGCGACGATTGAATCAGCTCGCGCGCGGACACATTGACGGATACCGCCAGTTCGATACCTTGTGCGTGCCATTTCGCGCACTGCTCGATCGCCTTGTTCGCGACCCAACGCGAAATGGTCTTGATATAGCCAGTCTGTTCGGCAAACGGAATGAACTCATCGGGTGGAATGAAACCCCGCGTGGGGTGCACCCAGCGAACCAATGCCTCCACGCATTTCACCCGTTGCGTGGACAGATCCACCTTCGGTTGATAGAACAGCGTCAGTTCATCGCGTTCGACAGCCTGTCGCAGCTCGCTCAACAGGGACAGCCGCATCGCGCTGTTGTGATCGTGCTTCTCGTCGTACAACGCGAAACCGGCATTCGCCCGCTTCGCGGTGTACATCGCAATGTCCGCGTGACGCAGCAACACATTCATATCGTCGCCATCGTGCGGATAGGAGACGATGCCGATGCTGGCCCCCACATCGACAAGCTGACCTTCGATCATCGTCGGCATCTCGAGCGTGCGCAAAATGCGCGCGGCCACTTTCTTCGCGCCGTCGATGTCATCGGTCGGCAGCATCACCGCGAACTCGTCGCCACCTAGGCGAGCGACCATATCGGTGTCGCGATGCAGTGCATGTCGCAGACGCGCGGCGACCTCGCGCAGCAGCATGTCGCCGACCGGATGTCCAAGCGTATCGTTCACATACTTGAAGCGATCCAGGTCCATCACCAGCACGCTCAACGGCTGCCCCGTACGCTGCGAAATGCCGATCGCCTGCAACAGATGATCGTTGAAGCGTACGCGGTTCGGCAGGCCCGTCAGCGTATCCACATACGCGAGCTCGGTAATCTTGCGTTCCCGCTCGGCAATGCCCGCCTGCATCAGGTTGAACGACATCGACAGACGACCGATTTCGTCGTTGCGGGTCACCACCAGCGGCTCGTGATAATCGCCCTGCTGTATCCGGTGAGAGAACTGCGTCAATGCCCCGACGGAACGAGTCACGTTGCCCGCCACGACGATACTGCCGATGATCGTCACCCCCACGCCGCAAAGCACGATCAAGAGCAATGCCGTGTGCAGCCGCTGATACGGCAGTAGCGCATCGCTTAGCGAGCGTTGCAGCAACACGGCGATCATGCCATCCGACGATTTCAGCGTCATCACGCGACTCGCGTACTCCGCGTTCCAGCGTAAATCGGCATTCGTCAGCAACGTCGAACGCGCCGCACCGTACGCCGATGCATGCGACGTCGCGAGCACGGACCAGCGCCCGTCTTTGTGCTGATTGATAAAAGAGACGTCCAATGCGGTCAGGCGACTCATCTCGGTCGCGAACGTATCGTCGATCTCGAAACCCATCGCCACCCAGGCAATCGTCACCGGCGCTTTGACCGGCACCGCAACCAATTGATAGGCACGGCCGCCGAATTTTCCGATGGACGCGCCATCGCCTTGCGATTCGGCATCGTGAATCAGTCCAGGAAATGGAAACGCGGCGCCTGCCGCCAAATGACTGCCGCTGTCGGCAATGATTTTTCCGTCCAGGCCGACCAGCATCACTATGCGGGCGCCGACGCGGTCGCCGCTATTTTTCAAAGCCGACGCGACGGTCAGTTCGTCGCGCGTAGCCGCCGCCTGACGGAAGCCGAAATCCGACGCGACGATCGATGCCGCCTGCGTCAACTTTTCGCCATCCACACGTTGGATCTGCTGGAACACCCGTTCGGCCACCGAAAGTTGATCCTGAACCGTGTGACGCGCGTTCGCATCGATGACCTTATTGATCACCAACGTCGCGCCCAACTGCACCAGCAAGGTCAGCAGCACGAAGACGACGGCGATACGGGCGCGCAGGCTATGGAGTCGCATGGTCGCGGATCAATCCGGTTTCAGGGCGAGCGTCAATGTCGAGGCTTGCGCACTGCCGGCGACCATATTCGCTGAGACACGCTGGTCCAGATCGACCATCTTGTAATGCCATGCCGTCACCTTATAGGTGTCGGCCGGCAAGTTATCGAGGTGAGCGGCACCGCTTTGATCGGTTTTTGCGAAATAAGGCGTATCCACCAACATCAGATAAGCCACCATCTGATCGTGAATGCTGCATCCCATGACCACCAGTCCGGCCTTATCGAACTGGACCGGCTTCGCGGTCTCGCCGTGATAAAGGTTCAAATGGAAGTTCTTCGCCGGCGAAAACGAATAGACGTCGTGCTCGAAATTGTCTTTGTTCGGGAAACGTACGGTCGTGCCGGCGCGTGCCACCGATACCATTGGCACAAAGTGGCGCTTGATCTGATCGATCATGATTTCGCCCGGCCGAGCCGGCGGCACGGTGCCGTGCAATGGCACCGCATAGATAATCGCGTCGGCCACCGGGGCGCCGTTGGTGTCGAGTACCCGCACCGGTAGGCTCGCCGCAGCCGCGCTGATCGACGCGGCGCTCGACACAGACAGCGCCAGTCTCGGAAGCAACTTCAGCAGGAAGAATTTACTGGATCGCACGGCACGACACCTCGGTGACAGGGGAATGACAGCTCGGCCAGGACAATGACGTCGGCTCCCAGGGGCGCGTGGACCGCGCATTCAGCAGTGAACCGCTGCCTTACATCTTGTTAACGGCAGTGCCCCGCAAAACTTTACCGAGCAGATGAAGGACTGCGGCCCCCCGCTTCAGCGCGGGTGAGCGCATTTCAGCAACGGCGCGGCGACGGCTCACGGACAGATCACGGACGTTGCAGACAATTTTTCAGGGGCGATCCTGTACGTCGCGGTACATGGGCGCCAACTTCGCGAGCAGTCTGGTCTGGTAACGATACGGGACGCCATGCTTGTCCATCGCGTCCTCCAGGTCTTCGACCAGTGCATCGAATGCTGCCCGGTCGATGTTCTGACCGGCATGCGTGCGGCGCATCGAACGCCCGGTATAGACGCATGGCCCGTTGAGCAAACTGCAGATCTGCTCAGTCAGCAAACGCTCGATACGATCGATCGACGCGCCATCAAAATAACTTTTCGTGCGCGGATCGACCAGCAGCTCGGCATACAGATCATTGACGATCATGCGGATGCCTTCTTTGCCGCCGAACGCCAGATATACGGGATCCCGCGGGTTGCCAACCGATTGGCTGACTGCGATCGGTGCCGAAGCTGTGGCCCCCGACGATTCAGCCGACGGGGATGCATACACAGGGAGCGCAGATGCGGCAACCATGCCTGCCCGCGCGTCGTCGCCCGCGGGTACGACGGCCGGCGTCGCATGCTCGTCGC
>CAWUJR010000111.1:0-9789 GCA_963922375.1 uncultured Robbsia sp. | reverse complement strand
CCTACAGCACACACGCCGCAATGCCGACGC
This sequence comes from uncultured Robbsia sp., assembly GCA_963922375.1. Classification (GTDB taxonomy): domain Bacteria; phylum Pseudomonadota; class Gammaproteobacteria; order Burkholderiales; family Burkholderiaceae; genus Robbsia. The sequence goes on along the minus strand of CAWUJR010000111.1, from coordinate 9,759 downwards.
AAACGGCGTCCCCTGGCATCCCGAAAATCGGCGAGTCTGCGGACTGGATCCGGCGCACCGCGATTTGCGTGGAAGCGCGCGACCCGGCCCGCGCGGCGGGACCGAAGGTCGAAACCGACGCATTCGGCCGGAGCAAGCGTCTGCTGCACGTGTTCATGCCGCCGCTGACCGCATTGGACGACTATCTGGATCTGGTGACCGCCATCGAGGCCACGGCGACCGAGTTGCAGATGAAAGTCGTGCTCGAAGGCTATCCGCCGCCACGCGATCCACGTCTGAAGATGTTGCAGGTCACACCAGACCCGGGCGTGATCGAGGTGAATATCCACCCGGCATCGAACTGGACCGATCTGGTCGAGCACACCGAGTTTCTCTATCAGGCCGCGCACGAAAGCTATCTGAGCACCGAGAAATTCATGGTTGACGGGCGTCACACCGGCACCGGCGGCGGCAATCATTTCGTGATGGGGGGTGCCACGCCCGACGACAGCCCGTTCCTGCGACGCCCGGACCTGCTGGCCAGTCTGATCGCGTATTTCATCAATCATCCGTCTCTGTCGTATCTGTTCTCCGGCCTGTTCCTCGGGCCGACCAGTCAGGCGCCACGCGTCGATGAAGCCCGCAACGATCAGCTGTACGAACTCGAGATCGCGTTCGCGGAGATGCAATATCAGCTGGATAAGCTGGGCGCACGGGAAAGCGCGCAGATGCCGCCCTGGCTGATCGATCGGACGCTGCGCAATTTGCTGATCGATGTCACCGGCAACACGCATCGCGCCGAGTTCTGTATCGATAAGCTCTATTCTCCCGACGGCCCGACGGGTCGCCTCGGCCTGCTGGAATTGCGCGGTTTCGAAATGCCGCCGCATGCCCGCATGAGCCTGGTCCAGCAGTTGTTGCTGCGCGCGCTGGTCGCCCGTTTTTGGGACAAGCCGTACACCACGCGGCTGACGCGCTGGGGAACCGCACTGCACGACCGCTTTCTGCTCGGCACGTTCATCAAGATGGACCTCGACGATGTGATCGCGGACCTGAACGACGCCGGTTTCGCCTTCGATGCCGAGTGGTTCGCGCCGCATTTCGAATTCCGCTTCCCGGTGGTCGGCGCGATTCAGGCAGCCGGGATCGAATTGACCGTACGCAGCGCGCTGGAAACTTGGCATGTGATGGGCGAGGAAGGATCGATCGGGGGCACCGTGCGGTATGTCGATTCGTCGATGGAGCGTCTGGAGGTCAAGGTGCTCGGCCTCAACGACAATCGCTACGCGGTCACGGTCAATGGCAAGCCATTGCCGCTGCAGCCGACCGGTCGCGCGAGCGAGCATGTCGCGGCAGTGCGATTTCGGGCCTGGGCACAGCCGTCGGCACTGCATCCATCGATCGGCGTGGATGCGCCATTGACGTTCGACATCGTCGATACATGGACAGCACGGTCTATCGGCGGATGCCGGTATCATGTCGCCCATCCGGGAGGACGCAATTACGACACGTTCCCGGTCAACGCATACGAAGCCGAGAGTCGCCGCCGCGCGCGTTTCTTCATGAGCGGGCACACGCCGGGACGTTTGGTCGTCGAGGCATCGCAACGCAGTCTCGAATTTCCGTTTACGCTTGATCTGCGCCGTCGCTGATCCTATATGAAAGTGAATCATCTTGGCATTCCAGTCCACCCTTCCGTTTGAAGCGACGGCGAATCAGGCGCACGTGTCGTCGTCGCTTCGCGCATTACCCGTTCCGGAAGGGCACTGGGACGAATTGCGCGGCGACGACGGTTGCCTGCGCGAACGCTGGCAACGGTTCTTCGACCTGCTCGGCAATGACGGCGTCGCCTCACTGGATCGGGCGAGTGCGTCGATCGCGCAGCAGGTTCGCGACAACGACATCACCTATAACGTCTACGCGGACAATGGCGAGCCACGCGCGTGGGCGCTGGATTTGCTGCCGTTTCTGATCGATGAAGCGGAATGGGCGGTCATCGAACGCGCGGTCGCGCAGCGCGCAACGTTGCTCAATGCGATTGTCGCCGACATCTATGGTCCGCAAACTTTGCTGCAGAAAGGTTTGCTGCCGCCTGCGCTGGTGTTCGGGCACCCAGGCTATTTGCGGTCGGTGCGCGGCTTCACGCCACCGGGTGGGCAATACTTGCAACTGGTCGCCGTCGATCTGTCCCGTGCGCCCAGCGGCGAATGGACGGTGGTCGCGCACCGCACCGAAGCACCGTCGGGTCTCGGCTACGCGGTCGAAAACCGCCTGATCGTGTCGAATGTTTTCGCGGAACCGTTCCGCGAGATGCGCGTGCAGCGCCTGGCGCCGTTTTATTCGAAACTGATCGCCACCTTGGTGCAAGGCGGCCGGGCGACCATGCGCGATGGCGAAACCGGTTCGCCCCGCTTTGCGCTGCTGACGCCCGGGCCGTACAGCGAAACCTTCTTCGAGCACTCGTTTCTGGCGCGCTATCTGGGCGTGACCCTGGTCGAAGGCAAAGACCTGACGGTGCGCGACGATAAGCTCTACCTGAAAACCTTCAGCGGTCTGCAACGCGTGCATGTGTTGCTGCGACGCTTGGACGATGCGTTCTGCGATCCGGTCGAATTACGGCCGGACTCGACGATCGGCGTGCCGGGCCTGTTGCGCGTGATGCGCGCCGGCAATGTGATGGTGTCGAATGTACCAGGCTCGGGTTTTGTCGAATCGCCCGCGATGCATGGTTTTTTACCCGCGATCGCGCAGTCGTTGCTGGGCGAATCGTTGGCGCTTCCGAGCGTGCCCAGCTGGTGGTGCGGGGAACAGGTTGCGCGCGAGGCGGCGCTCTCACAGCTCGACGCGGCATTCCTGATCCCGACCTGGCCCGGCGTGCCGTTCGACGGTCGTCCGTTGCCGGGCTTCGGCGAAGGCCCGCAGCACCTGGCCGATTGGCGTGCGCAAATCGATGCAATGCCGGACGCCTTTACCGTGCAGGCAGCGTTTCCCGGCTCACATGCGCCCCGCTATGCGTCCAACGGCGCCGTCACCGGACGGCCGTCGGTGCTGCGGGTGTACGCAATCGTCGATGTCGACGGTAACTGGTCGGTGATGCCCGGCGGCTTCACGCGACTCGGTGGCGAGCGGCAGGCGTATGTGTCGATGCAGTTCGGCGGCAGTAGCGTGGACACCTGGGTGCTCTCGAGCCACCCGAGTTCGAACTTCTCGTTATTGCCGATGCCGATGACGCCAGGCGACCTGTCGCGCAAGCAGCGGTCGGTCTCCAGTCGCGCCGCCGAAAACCTTTTCTGGGCCGGACGCTACGGCGAACGGGCGGAGAACAACGTTCGGCTGCTTCGCTATATTCTGTCGTCGCTCGACAGCAACGACTCGGACGAGATGTTTCGTACGATGGTCGACATGGCTGCGCAGTGCGGGCTGCTGCCGTTCGACGCCACCATCCCATCGCTGTCGCCGCGGACGTTCGAGCTGATGCTGTTGACGCATCTGGCAGAGCACAGCCCGGCGGCCAGCATCGGGCAGAATCTGGCCAGCCAGACACGCACCAACGGCGAGATTCGGGGTCGCCTCTCGAATGACCATTGGCGCACGATCCTGGCGGCACGAAATGGTTTTCGCGATGCGATGCGCACGTTGATGCCGGCACCGGGGGTGACCCGCTACGATCGGGTGCTGCTGACGAATACGCTGGAGACGCTGGCAACGCAGTTGATGGCGATCAGCGGCGCGCAGCGCGATCGAATGACACGCGACGAGGCGTGGATGCTGCTGTTCGCCGGGCGACATATCGAGCGCGTGTGGACGATGGCGACCTTTATGCGCGTGATGGCGCAGCACGGCCAACTGAATACCCCCGCCGGCTTCGATATGCTGCTGCAGTTGTTCGACTGCACATTGACTTATCGGTCGCTGTATCCGGGCCGCTTCGAAGTGCCGGCGCTGATCGATCTGCTGGTCGTCGAGCCCAGCAATCCGCGCGGGCTTTACGCCGTATTCGAGCGGCTATGCAAGCGACTCGACGAAATCTCGCTGGCGGCCGCGTCCGTCGATGCGTCGAAGCCGATCCCGTTCGTCGCGCCGCGGCAGGCGCTGACATCGCTGCGCGGGCTCGAACGATTGTGCGCGACCAATTCGGTCGGCCAATATCAGCACTTGATTCTGGCGTGCGAGGAGCTGTGCGACTGTGTCGCGAACGCTGCGAACGAGATCAGTGCGCGTTATTTCAGCCATGCGAACCGCGCTGGGATGGCTGAACCGGCATCGGGCTTGCCCGTGTCCGCCGACGATAGGGATGCAGGGTCGAGGTTGTTGGGGTTGGGGTCGATAACGACGGTGGCGGATACGGACGGAGGCTTGCAGCCATGACCCCCGTTCCGTCCCAAACGCAGGGTCAGCGTCCGAGCCAAAGTCCGAGCGAAAGTTCGAGCGCAGCGTCGACCCCAGCCGAAGCGGCGGCCCCAGCCCCAGCCCTAGCGCAGACGCAGACGCAAAGCCAGTTTTCCACATCGAGGGTCGGCCGGCCGGACCCGGTGCCAGGGACCGCGCAGGACACCGCATCATCGCGGACCCGGCTTTCGGTTTCGCATTGCACCACGTATCGCTATTCGACTCCGGTGGAGAACGCGCAGCACCTGGCCACCATTCGCCCGCTGCAGTGCGCATGGCAACGGGTCGTGTCGCATCGTGAACGCATCGATCCGTCCCCCCTCTTCCTGACGAGTCGTGTCGACAGCTTTGGCAACGACGTACTGTATTTTTCGCTGGAATCGCCGCACGAATGGTTGCAGTTACTGAGTGAAACCACCGTCGAGTTGACACCTCGCTGGTCGTCGCTGGTCGCCACGGCAACCCCGGCCTGGGACAGCGTCGCGGCCGACTTACGTTTTCGCGCCGACACCGCATTCCATCCGGAATCCGAATTTTGCTATGCGTCGCCCTATATCAGCTTCAGCCAGGCGATGCGCGACTACGCACTGCAAAGTTTTACCCCTGGCCGACCGTTGGCCGATGGTGCAATCGATCTGATGCATCGCATCCATGCTGACTTTGCCTATCGCCCCAGCACGACGTCCTTCAACACGCCGGCCCAACGGGCATTCGACATGCGTCGCGGCGTATGTCAGGATTTTTCGCAGGTGATGATCGGGTGCATGCGCGCGCTGGGTCTGCCCGCGCGCTATGTAAGCGGCTATTTGAGGAACGATCCGCTGCCGGGGCAGGAAAAACGCATCGGCGCGGATGCGTCGCATGCGTGGGTATCGGTACATTGTCCGGGCAGCGGTTGGATCGATCTCGATCCGACGAATGACATCCTCGCCGACCTCGAGCACGTGACGCTGGCGACCGGGCGGGACTACAGCGATGTGTCGCTATTACGCGGCTCGCTATGGGGCGGCGGCGCCCATCAGGTAGAAGTGGCCGTCACCGTCACCGCGCACGACTGACTCCTATCAGGGCGTCGTGGAAGCCGGCTCGCCGTTCGCTTTCTTCTCGGCGTTTTGGATGTCTGTCGGATAATTCGCGCGATCTTCGCTCGGCTCATAGCCGTTGTCCTCGAGTTTTTTCAACTCTGCCTGCCGCGCATTGTGTGCGACTTTGCGCTGCGCCTTCTTTGTTGCCTTCGACGTGGAAGCGGCGTCCGATGACGACATCGTGCCTGCCGTATCGGTCGCGGTCGACTGCGCATTTGCACTGCGTGAATAGCTCGCCAGCATCACCGCTGCGATCAGCACCAGTGCAAGCAAGATGCCGCGCTCGATGGCCAGGGAAATAGGCGACGTATTCCAGCTCGGATTGGCGCGCTTCCGGGACACCGTCCAGGAGGGGAGACGCACGCCCGACGAGGCGACAGAACGGGCAGAGGCAGTACGGGATGCAGACGGGCTTGCGGGAACGTCAGCAGATCGAACGACAGACATAGCATCACCCCAGATCGGCGATCGGGCGATGATCGCACGATCTAACGAGTAGGCGCTCATTTGGCGTCCTACGGATGACGATGTCTAAGCAATCATCGTTCCCGATCCGGCGCCCCGTGTGCAAACTCGTCCGCGAGAAAATCCACGCACACGCGAACCTTGGCCGATGCGGCCAGTCGTGCGGGATAGACCGCCCAAATACTGGCCGTTTGCGACACATCGGGCAGCACCCGGACCAACTCGCCACGTTCCAGCAGCGGTCGTACATCCCACATCGATCGCAACACGATCCCGCGCCCGGCGAGCGCCCATTGCACCGCGACTTCGCCATGGTTGGAGGACAGCGGACCGGCCACTTTGAGCGACACCGTCTCCCCGCGCGATTGCAGCCGCCAAAGTCCGAACGGGTGATCGCGCTCTTTGATCGCGAGGCAAGCGTGCGTGGACAGATCACCGATCTGCCGTGGCGTGCCCTGCTTCGCAAGATAGGCCGGCGACGCACACAGCACGCGATAGTTCGGCGCGAGTCGCTTCGCGATCAGATGGGGGGCGATGTCGTCGCCGACACGAATGTCCAGATCGAATCCCTCGCCCGCGACATCGACCAAACGATCGAACAAATCGAGCCGCACGCTAAGCTGTGGATAACGCTCGTTGAGCCGCGACAAGGCCGGTGCCACGATATGCCGTCCAAACCCGAAGCTGCTCGAGATCCGCAGCGTCCCGCGCGGCATCCGCCGCGTGGTGGTTACATCCTCCAGCAACTGATCGACATCCTCAAGAATCTTTTCCGCCCATGCGTAGACCCGCTCGCCTGCCTCCGTAATGTTCACTCGCCGCGTCGAGCGAAACAGCAGCTTGGTGCCCAGACTGGTTTCCAACGACAGCACGCGCTTGCTCACATGCGCCGGCGACACGTCGAGCGCCTCCGCGGCGGCGCTGAAACTCGACTTGCGGGCAACCGTGCAAAAGATACGGAGATCGTCGATATTGGGAGCGCGAACAGCAGTCATCGTCAGTAGGGGCCCAGACAAAGGAAAGAGCGAAAGCACATTATCGCCAAAACGTGTTCAGTGACTTAACCGAATCGCGCATTTTATGCCGATTCGGCAGTAATAGAATAACGCCATTCCTGCTCGGATTTTTTCTTTTCATTGCCTTGGAGACATGCAAATGAGCAAAAAATATCGCATCGCCGTCATCCCCGGAGATGGCATTGGCGTCGAGGTCATGCCCGAAGGGTTGCGCACGTTGGAAGCGGCAGGCCGACGTTTTGGCATCGATTTCGATTTCAAGCACATCGAATGGGCCAGCTGCGATTACTACGCGCAGCATGGCACGATGATGCCGGACGACTGGAAGGCACAAATACAGGATTGCGATGCGCTACTGTTCGGCGCGGTAGGCATGCCGGATCGCGTGCCGGATCACATTTCGCTGTGGGGGTCGCTGCTGAAGTTCCGCCGCGAATTCGATCAGTACGTCAACCTGCGTCCCGCGCGGCTGTTCGAAGGCGTGCCGTCGCCGCTTGCGAATCGCAAGGCGGGCGACATCGACATGATGATCGTGCGCGAAAATACCGAAGGCGAATATTCGTCCGTGGGCGGCTTGATGTTTGCCGGTACCGATCGCGAATTCGTCGTACAGGAATCGGTATTCACGCGCCACGGTGCGGAGCGCGTATTGAAGTACGCATTCGATCTTGCTGCGTCACGCGGAAAAAAAATCACCGTCGCCACGAAAAGCAATGGCATCAGCATCAGCATGCCGTGGTGGGACGAGCGCGCCGCCGAAATGGCTGCAAAGTACCCGGATGTGCGCTGGGACAAGCAACATATCGATATCCTCTGCGCGCGATTTGTGTTGAATCCGGACCGCTTCGATGTTGTCGTGGCGACAAATCTGTTTGGCGACATCTTGTCCGATCTCGGTCCGGCGTGCACGGGGACGATCGGTATTGCGCCGTCGGGCAATCTGAATCCGGACCGCACCTTCCCGTCGCTGTTCGAGCCGGTCCATGGCTCGGCACCCGACATCGCCGGTCAGAACATTGCCAACCCGATCGGCATGATCTGGTCGGCCGCGATGATGCTGGACTTCCTGGGCAATGGCGAAGGGCCGGAACACGATGCACACGAGGCCATACTGGCCGCTATCCAGCATGTATTGAAAACCGGTCCGCTGACGCGCGATCTGGGCGGATCGGCGGATACGACGACATTGGGCAAGGCCATCGCCGCGCAATTGGAAAGCGCATCGGGCATTTGATGCTGGCCCGACGAAATTGAGACGATTTTCACGCGGATATCAATACAACAATTTCACTTTATCGCCGCTTATGAAAGAATGGCCGACAGCACGGCTTTTTTTTAGAGATGAGCGATGATTGCAGCATCGAAGGTGCAGCACCGCAATAACGTCCATGTCAGGGAGAGCGGTCGTGACATGGACGGCAAGCAGAATACGGGGGCGAGCGGTAAATCGGTCACCGTGATTTTTGCACATGGATTTGGTTGCGACCAAAACATGTGGCGCTATTTTTTACCGGCATTCGATACCCGTTATAGAACCATTTTGTTCGATCTGGTGGGATGCGGTCAATCCGATCCCACTGCCTACGATTATCAAAAGTATTCGACTCTGGATGGCTATGCGGACGATCTGCTCGACATCATCGATGCCTTTGCCGAGGGCCCGGTCGTGTTGGTCGGACACTCGGTCAGCGCGATCATCGGCGCGATTGCCTCTATCCGGGAACCATCGCGTTTCGCTGCGCTGGTGATGGTCGCGCCGTCGTTTTCGATGATCAACGACGGCGACTATGTGGGGGGCTTCACGCGAGCCGATATCGACGACTTGTTGAAGACGCTCGAAGCCAATTACCTTGGCTGGGCAAGTGCCGCGGCCCCGGCGATCATGGGTGCACCGGAGCAGCCCGAATTGGGCATCGAATTGGCCAATAGCTTTTGCCGCACGGATCCCGAGATCGCGAAGCATTTTGCACGCGTGGTATTTCTCTCCGACAATCGCGCGATGTTGCCGAAAGTCACGGTGCCCACGCTTATCGTGCAGGCCAGCGAAGATTTCATCGCCCCGGTGGCGGTGGGTGAATACATCCACAGCAAGCTGCCCGACAGCACATTGAAAGTCATCGCGAATGTGGGCCATTGTCCGCATCTGAGCGCTCCTTTCGCAAGTATCGCGGCGACCGAGGCCTTCCTGCGCGAGCGGGGTATCTGACGCGATGAACGCCGACGACGCCGTGCCCCAACTCGAAGACATGCTGCGCCGCGCGCCGTGCGGCCTGCTGATCACGCGGCCGGACGGCTTGATCGTCCGAGTCAATGAGACGTTTTGCCAGTGGATCGGCTATAGCGAGCAGGCGCTAGTGGGGCGCAAGCATCTTCAGGATCTGCTGACCGTCGGCGGTCGGGTGTTTCACCATACGCATTGGGGACCGTTGCTACATCTGCAACGCTCGCTCGCCGAGGTCAAGCTGGACGTCCGGCACGCACAGGGGCAACTGGTGCCGATGCTGATCAACGCGACGCGACGCCGGCATGCAGACCGAGAGTTCGATGAATTGGCGGTGCTGGTGGTGACCGAGCGCCATAAGTATGAGAGCGAACTGTTGCGGGCGCGACAGCATGCGGAGCAGGCGCTGGATGAACAGCGTCGGACCGAGCAAGCGCTGCAGCAAAGCCGCGATGTGCTCGGTCTCGCGATGCGGGGCGCGCATATGGGCGTCTGGTCTCGCGACCTGCTGACCAACAAGACGACGTGGAGTCACGAGCTGGAAGAGTTGATCGGGCTGCACAGCGAGACAGGCGCGGTTGCGGCGGCGGACGCTGCAGCGCAA
>CAWUJR010000110.1:0-9790 GCA_963922375.1 uncultured Robbsia sp. | reverse complement strand
ATCCGCCGCGCGTTCGATGCGATGGCGCGTGCGGTCGCCGGGCAGGGCGATTACGTGCCAGCAGATGTGGCTTTCCACTCCGCCGTACTGATCGCTGGTCGTAACCAATTTGTACAACAAATGCAGAGTGCACTTTCTGCAGTCCTACGGGCCAGCTTTGAGATGAGCGCCGAATTGGCGGGCGGCCCCGCACGCTCATTGCCGATGCACGAAGCGTTATGCGTCGCGATCGAGCGGGCCAACAGCGATGCTGCCCACGCTGCCGCGCTGAGGTTGATCGAGCGCGCCGAAAAAGACTTCGACGACCGCGCCCGCTTGAGGCGATCGTCCGCCACGCCTTCACTCAGTTTATCGGAGCCGACGACGCCATCATGAAAATTACCGCGATTGAAACGTTGCGCACGGAGGAATTCTCGAACGTGCTGTGGGTTCGCATCCATACCGACGAGGGCACCATTGGCCTTGGCGAAACCTTCTATGGCGCAGGGGCGGTAGAAGCCCATATTCACGATACGCTGGCCGCACGCTTATTGGGACGGGATCCTTTGCAAATCGAAGCGATCAACCGCGACATGGTCAATCTCCCGCTCGCACAGTCATCGACCGGCGCAGAATATCGTGCCGCATCGGCGATCGATATCGGTTTATGGGACTTGTTCGGCAAGGTCTGTCAGCAACCGGTGCATCAAATGCTGGGCGGGTTATGTTTCGATAAGCTGCGTGTTTATAACACCTGCGCGGGCTATGGCTATGTGCGCTCGAGCAATATCAAACCGGTCACCGGGAGTTGGAATCTGTCGGCACCGAAACAGGGGCCATACGAAGACCTGCATGGTTTCATGCATCAGGCAGATGCGTTGGCGGAAAACCTGCTGGAAAGCGGTATCACCGCGATGAAGATCTGGCCGTTCGATCCAGCGGCTGTCGAGACGCACGGCTTGCAGATCAGTGCCGCACAGATGAAGACGGCGATCGAGCCGTTTGAAAAAATTCGCAAAGCAGTGGGCGACAAGATGGAGATCATGGTCGAATTCCATAGCTTGTGGAATTTGCCTACCGCAAAGAAGATCGCGCGTGCGTTGGAACCGTATGCGCCTACCTGGTACGAAGATCCGATCAGAATGAACTCGCCCGCTGCGCTGGCCGAATATGCGCAGTCGACCGATGTGTGGGTGTGCGCCAGCGAAACGCTGGGTTCGCGCTATCCGTTCAAAGACCTGCTGGAACGCGGCGCGACCCATGTGGCCATGGTCGATATCTGCTGGGCCGGCGGCATCACTGAAGCCCGCAAGATCGCATCGCTTGCCGAAACGTGGCATCGGCCGTTCGCGCCGCACGACTGCACGGGTCCGGTCGCTTTCGCCGCGGCCGTTCATACCTCGTTCAGTCAACCGAACACCTTGATTCAAGAGTCGGTTCGGGCCTTCTATACGGGGTGGTACAAGGAATTGGTGACCGTCGTGCCGCGTATCGAGAACGGCTATGTGTATCCAATGGAGGGCCCAGGTCTTGGCATCGATTTATTGCCGGCAGTCTATCAGCGCCCCGATCTGACTCGCCGCATCAGCGAGTGGACCGCTTGAGCACGCCGACCAACCAATCCCTCTGACCTCGCACGGAGCATCATATGACATCGCCGCACGACACCCTATCCGACACGCCATTGCGTTCTCCGCCTGAATCGCCTTCGAATGTGTTTTCCCATTCGTTGTTCTCCTTATCAGGTCGCACGGCGCTGATCACCGGCTCTGCCCGCGGCATCGGCTTCGCATTGGCCGAGGGGCTGGCTGCAGCGGGGGCAAGCGTCATTGTGAACGGTACGCAGCCCGACACGGTCGCGGCGGCGGTCGATCGAATCCAAGGCAAAGGCTATCACGCAACGGGGCGGGCGTTCGATGTCACCAACGAGCAAGCGGTTGCCGACGCGTTCACTGCGTGGGACGCGCAGGACGTCGCCATCGATATCGTGATCAACAACGCCGGTATTCAATTCCGCAAGCCATTGATCGACCTGGCGCTGAGCGATTGGCAGCGCGTGATCGACACCAATCTGACCAGCGCCTTTATCGTTGCACAGCAGGCGGCGCGAAGGATGATCGCGCGCGGTAACGGTGGCAAGATCATCAACATCGGCTCACTGACGAGCGAAGGCGCCCGCGCAACGGTAGGGGCGTATACCGCGGCCAAAGGCGGTATCAAAATGCTGACGCGGGCGATGAGCGCCGAGTGGGCGCCGGCAAACATTCAAGCGAATGCCATCGGGCCCGGCTACATATTGACCGATATGAATCAGGCGCTCGTCGACAATCCCAGCTTTGATGCCTGGGTCAAAAGCAGCAATCCGTCACAACGATGGGGCAAACCGGAAGAGCTGGTCGGTACGGCCGTGTTCCTGTCCTCGTCGGCTTCCAGTTATGTGAACGGGCAAATCATTTACGTCGATGGCGGCTGGCTGGCCGTGTTGTAGTTTCTTCGCTTTCCCGGCGAAGCCGCGTTTCATGCATTCCGTATCCGGTATGCCGAGATCCTGCACGGTCCGGAACGACAGAGGAGACATCATGCAAGTCGTCAAACCCTTGGCTGTGCGGCGGTGGTGGTATGTGATGCCAATCATTTTCATCACCTATAGCCTCGCCTATCTGGACCGCGCGAATTACGGTTTTGCGTCGGCCGCAGGTATCGATAAAGATTTGGGCATTACGCATGGCATGTCGTCGCTGATCGGTGCGCTGTTTTTTCTGGGATATTGTCTGTTCCAGGTGCCGGGGGCGATTTATGCTCAGCGCAATAGCGTCAAGAAACTGATTTTCATCAGTTTGCTGCTGTGGGGGGTGTGTGCTGCAGCCACAGGCGTCGTCAGCAATATTCCGATGTTGATGGTGTTGCGTTTCACGCTAGGCATCGTCGAAGCCGCTGTCATGCCGTCGATGCTGATTTACATCAGCACCTGGTTCACCCGCACCGAACGCTCGCGTGCGAACACGTATTTGATCCTCGGCAATCCGATAACGGTTCTCTGGATGTCAGTCGTTTCCGGCTATCTGGTGCACAGCGTCGGCTGGCGACACATGTTCGTCATTGAGGGGGCACCTGCGTTGATATGGGCCGGCATCTGGTGGCTGACGGTACAAGACAAACCGGACGAGGTCACTTGGCTCAGCGAGGAGGAGAAGACGGCGCTGCGGACGCGATTGAAAGAAGAGCAAGCCCATATCGCGCCGGTGCGCGATTACAAAACCGCGTTTCGCTCGTCCATCGTGGTGAAGTGTTGCGCTATCCATGCATTGTGGAGCATCGGCGTCTATGGCTTCATCATGTGGTTGCCATCGATTTTGAAGAAGGCCGCGACGATCGATATTGTATCGGTCGGCTGGCTTGCCGCCATTCCTTATCTCGCGGCAATCTTGCTGATGCTGCTGGCATCATGGCTGTCCGATAAGTTTCATGCTCGCAAACTGTTTGTCTGGCCGCTGCTGTTGGTAGGAACGGTCGCGTTTGTCGGTTCCTATCTGCTGGGAAGCACCCATTTTTGGCCCTCGTTTGTGTTGTTGACGATTGCAGGCGCGACCATGTATGCGCCCTACGGGCCTTTCTTTGCGCTGGTGCCTGAACTGCTACCCAGCAACGTGCTGGGCGGCGCGATTGGACTGATCAATGCGTGCGGTGCACTGGGTGCATTTTTGGGATCGTGGATCGTCGGCTATCTGAATGGCGCAACCGGTAGTCCTGCCGCATCCTATATATTCATGGCAACGGGACTGCTGGCGTCGGTCGTATTGATGATCACGGTGCCGGAGCGGTCCGAGCCACAGATGCGTGACAGTGAGACGGCCGGCGACAGCATCATCGATGGCGACAGACGAACCGTCGCCGGCTTGCATGATGCAGGGCGAGCGTGACGGACGCGCATCGGAGGTTTGCCGCCGCCGCGCCTAGCCAACGATGCGATTCTCTGGCAATATACGTTATATGCATATTTCGTATATTGAGGCAGACGTGGGAATTGTAAAAATTTCGGACCTGATGCATGAGGATTTGCGGATCGCCAGCAATGCGCTTGGACGCTCGATCAATGCACAGGCGGAGCATTGGATGCGTGTCGGCATGCTGGCGGAACTCTACCCCGACCTGGATCACACGGCGATCTGCCATCTGCTGATCCGGGCGGAACGCGCCGGCGGCTTCGACCTCGCGACCATTTCCACGCAATTGGCTTCTTCGGCATCGGCTGTCGATACGTCGCGAATGGGAGCGACGCAATGAGACGGAAGGTAACGATCAAATCCGCTAACGACATCGAGATGGCGCGTAAGGCGGCCGCGTTGGCGGCCGAGGTGCTCAGCATGATTGCCGAGCATGTGAAGCCGGGTGTCACGACGGATCATTTGGACCGTCTTTGCCACGATCACATCGTCAAGGTACAGAAAGCGATTCCGGCCAACATCGGGTATCACGGCTTCCCGAAGACGATCTGTGCGTCGGTCAATGACGTGATTTGCCACGGCATTCCGTCGGCGAAAGTCCTGAAAGACGGCGATATCCTGAATATCGATATCGCCGTGATCAAGGACGGCTGGTATGGCGATACCAGCCGGATGTACTTCGTCGGCGAGCCGAGCACCTTGGCGCGACGGCTCGTGGATACCGCTTATGAAGCGATGGTTGCCGGCATTCGTGCGGTGCGGCCGGGTGCGACGCTCGGAGATATCGGTCACGCAATCCAGACGGTCGCGCATCGAGAAGGTTTCAGCGTGGTTCGGGAATATTGCGGTCACGGCATCGGCCGGGTGTATCACGATGAACCGCAGGTGCTCCACTACGGCAATCGTGGAGAAGGGCTGCGCTTGCAACCGGGCATGTTGTTCACGATCGAGCCGATGATCAACAGTGGCAAACGGCACTGCAAACAACTTCCGGACGGCTGGACCGTGGTCACACAGGATCAATCGTGGTCGGCGCAATGGGAACATATGGTGGCCGTTACCGACGACGGTTTCGACGTACTGACGGCGTGGCCCGATCAATCGGAGGCGTGTCCCGCGATCATATAAAGCATGACGGGTGAGGTAGGGCAGCGCGTGCGGTCCGCCGGTTACCTCGTGCGTCGCGCTCTTTTGTCTCGAGCGATCGGGCGCTTCATCCGACCGATCCGACCACTGGTCATGCCATTGTCGGTTTCTGTTCTTGGGGGAGATAGCGTGCCAGCACGCCGACGACTGGTATGAAAGCACAGACCTGGTAGATGGCGTCGATGCCCCAGCGGTCCGCAAGTCCACCTAATACGGCCGCGCTGATGCCGCCGACCCCAAAGATAAAGCCGAAGAACATCCCCGCGATCGTTCCGGTGCGCCCCGGCACGAGTTCCTGCGCAAACACCACGATGGCGGGAAACGCCGAAGACAAGATGACGCCGATGATCACGCTCAACGCTATGGTGATCGGAAGGTTCGCGTAGGGCAGCGCAAGCGTGAACGGCAGAATACCGAGAATCGACGCCGAGATCACCTTCTTTCGGCCGATTCTATCGCCCACCGGGCCGCCCATCACGGTACCCAACGTGACCGCCGCAAAGAATACAAACTGGCAGAGTTGCGCCTCTTTCGTCGACAATCCAAAGCGCTGCATCATAAAAAAAGCATAGTAATTGGTGATGCTCGCCAGATATACATACTTGGACAGCAACAGTACGATCAGCAACGCCATCGCATTGCGAACCTGCGTCTTAGTCAGCGGCGGTAGCGCAATTTTTCTAGAGCGCTTGGCGGTAGAAGATTGGTTCGATCGCTCCCGCAACACGCTGCTGTACCAGCGCGCCAACGCGCTCATCACGACGATGCCGCAACAGGCGGCCATAGCGAACCAGCCCATGCCCCGCTGTCCAAGCGGCAACACCACGAATGCGGCGGCCAGCGGCCCAATCGCAGATCCGACATTGCCGCCGACCTGAAAAATAGATTGCGCGAGACCATGCGCCCCCCCGGAAGCCAGCCGAGCGATGCGCGAGGATTCCGGGTGGAAGATCGATGAGCCTAAGCCAAGCATCGATGCGCCGCACAGCAGGCCTGCGTAACTTCCCGCAAATGCAAGCAGCAGCAAGCCGGTGCCCGATGCGAGCATCGCGAATGGCAAGGCGAACGGCTTCGGACGGCGGTCGGTGTAAAAGCCGATGAAGGGCTGAAGGATCGACGCCGTAATTTGATAGATCAGTGTCAGAAAGCCGATTTGCGCAAACGTCAGGTTGAAGCCGCCTCGCAAAACCGGATAGGCAGCGGGTAGCAATGCCTGCAGCATGTCATTCAGCAGGTGGCAGAAACTGATAGCGCTCAAAACACGATATCGCGGCGAAGAATCGGATGGGGCGGCAGTGGCAGAAGGCGTCATGGTGGATGGCTCGATACTTTCTCAGGAAAGGCGTCGGGTTGCATGGCATGGCATGGCATGGCGCGCCGCGGCGCCGTGTCACCGCGTCCCGCATTGCGTCGTCGCGAGGGGCGTTTCGTGGCGATGCTGCGTGACCATGCGATTTCGTGATACTAATGGGGGATAACGTGGCCCGCTACCGACAATGGGCCCGTTTATTATGAGAGTAGGCCATGGTGCGGCGTGTTCATATAGACGACATCGATGCGGTCGCACGGCCGATCGTCGCGGTTGGCAACGACTATCCGGACGGGCATTGGATCGCGCCGCACCGTCATCGGCGCGGACAACTGCTATCGAGTAGTTCGGGCACGCTGATCGTGACGACGGAGGCGGGCGCGTGGGTCATGCCGCCGCTAAAGGGGATGTGGATACCGCCGAACATGAAGCACGAGGTGCGCAATGTGGGCTTGGTGCGGATGCAAAGCCTTTATCTGGAACCGGATCGGCTCACTGGCATGCCTGCACGCAATCAGGTGGTGGACATCACGCCTTTCATGCACAGTCTGCTTGCACAAGCGTTGGATGTGCCCATCGATTATCCGAGCGACGGCCGTGCTGCGGCATTGATGGAGCTTATCGAGCATGAGTTGAGGGCGTTACCCGCGTTGCCGCTGTCCTTGCCCTACCCGGCCCATACGCACATCGCCGAACGGTGTTTTCTGTTTTTGCGGCAACCGGACGTTCACGAGACTGCCGAGCAATGGAGCCGGGATCTCAATATGAGTGTCCGGTCTTTCACGCGGGTTTTCCGCCGTGAGACGGGAATGAGTTTTGTGTCGTGGCGACAGCAGGCATGTTTGATCGAGTCATTGCCACGCCTGGCTGCTGGCGAGGCTGTGACCGATGTGGCGCTCAGCCTTGGCTATGACAACCCTGCATCGTTCACGACGATGTTCAAGCGTGTATTGGGTGCGGCGCCCCGTGACTATTTGAAGTAAGGCGTACGCTTAAACGGTGCTGCCGGGTAAAGCATTCAATCGGAGTTGCTGCATGGGCTCGGCTAAAATAGTCTTTAGGACAGGCATGGCTTCGGTCAGTGTGGGCGCTTTCATGTGGGCTTGAAGTGCCGCTTCATCTTCCCATGCCTCATAGCTCACAAACTGGCCGGCATGCTCCAGATCGGCGAGCAGCGTGTAGGAAAGGCATCCGGGCTCGGCTTGAAACTTGGGAAGCGCTGCTTCCAGCAGCGTTTTGAGCTGCGCTTCTTTGCCCGGTATTGCTTTCATGATGGCGACGACGTTCAGTACATTGGGCATTGTGTTTTTTCGTGGAGTTGAGCGTGAGAGGGACGCATGCGCATTGGCATCGACGCGGTAGATAACCGGACTGTTCAGCAAGCCGTGTTCCCGCGGCGAGCCTGGTCGTCCCCTTCGACCTGGCCCCAGCGCTGCGCCCGTCGGCATCACACCGACGGCGTCGTTGCGCTTCAATCGCGCAGCAGGAAAGGCCGAAGCGATGCGAGTACCTGCTCGGGGCAGGCTTCAGGAAGAAGATGACCGCCCGGTAGCGCTTTGCCGGTCACGTCGCTTGCCCAGCGGCGCCATATATCCAAAGGCGATTTTTCACCATCGTAGGCATCAGGCCACAGTGCTAATACTGGACATTGCATCAGTGTCCCTGCCGTTCGGTCCGCTGCATCGTTTGCGAGGTCTTCGTTGGGCCCGGCTCGGTAATCTTCGCAGATGGCATGGCGCACCGACGGCTCGCGGAACGCGGCCCGGTACGCCGTCAAAGCGTCGGCATCGATCCGGTCGAGGCCACCCGCCATCTTGGCCAACGCGGCATCGATGAACCGATCAGGATCGGCGGAAAGCAGGCGCTCGGGCAAATCGAACGGCTGCGCGAGGAACAGCCAATGAAAATTGTCGAACGCGAAACGACTGTCCATCGCGTCGAACACGTCTAGGGTAGGCACGACCGCAAGCGATGCGAAATGCATGACTTTATCTGGATAGTCCAAACCCAACCGATAGCCGACCCGGGCGCCTCGGTCATGACCGGCCACGGCGAATCGTGGGTAGCCCAGTTGCGCCATCATCGCAACAAGCGCGTCTGCCACTCGCCGTTTGGTCCAGCGCGGAGAGTGGCTGGCAAGCGTACTCTTTCCATAGCCGGGCAAATCGGGAACGACAACAGTAAACGCATCCGCAAGCCCCGGCGCAACGTGACGCCAGGCCAGATGCATTTGCGGATAACCATGCAATAAAAGGACGGGTGGCCCGGACCCACCGATCACGCCGCTGAACGACACACCGGCGGCGTCTATTTGAAGGCGGGAAAAGCCAGGGAAGCAACCGCGGAAAGATGGGGTATTGTTTTCGGATTGCATGTTTTCGCGTCTCAAATTGTCGATCTCGCACGCCGTCGTGCACGTCTCCTTGCCACGCTGTCGGACCGAGTGGTGTTCTCTTCTGTCCGATTTTCCTGAGCGCTCAAATAGCAATGTGCGATCGCAGCCGCCAGAACGAGCAATCCCGCCGAAGCCACCAGCGCACGCTCCATGCCGTGTAGAAACGGCAGCGTCTGCGAATGCCGAACCCATGCCCCGAACAATGCTACACCGATCACGCCGCCGACCTGTCGCGCAGCGTTGAACAATCCCGATGCGGTACCCGCGTGTGTGCCGCTTACCGCCGCGAGTAGCGCATTAGTGATGGTTGGAAGCGCAAGCGCGATACCACCGCCCGCCAACAGCATCGGTAACACAAGCGGCCAGTATGACTGTGAGTCAAGTGCAGGTAACATCAGCAAATAGCCTCCGGCGGAAACCATTAACCCTATGGTGGTCAATGCGCGAGCACCAATCCGGCTGACAAGTCGGGCGGCCATCACATTCATCACCATCAGAATCGCCATCATGGGCAGGAAGGCGAGGCCGGTGCGCTCAGGCGTCCAATGCCATATCGACTGAAAAAACAGGCTGAAAGTAAAAACGATCCCATAAAAGGCGAGGTTGGTGAGCATGCCGATGATCGTGGCGGCGCTGACGGTACGGTCGCTGAACAGGGTCAGCGGCAGCATTGGCGCAGAACCATGCGCCTCCAGCCAGATAAATGCGCTGCCGAGTGCGACGCAGAGTAGCAATGCGCTCAGAATGATGGGGCTATTCCAGCCTAGCGCGCTGGCCTCCGTCAACGAAAAGGTGAGCGTGGTCAACGCGAGTGCGCCCGTGATTTGCCCTGGAAGATCGATACGCTTTCGAGGTTGCGCTGCCGTGCGACGAGCATAGCGAGCGGTCATCGACACACCGACGATACCGATAGGCACGTTGACGAGGAAGATACTGCGCCATCCGAACGCGGCGATGAGCAGGCCGCCGATCACTGGACCGGCCGCCAGCGCGATGCCGCCACCGGCACCCCACCAG
>CAWUJR010000109.1:0-9795 GCA_963922375.1 uncultured Robbsia sp. | reverse complement strand
GCTGGCGGTGCCGGTCACGCCGGGCAGATACTGTACGCGCGACGCGATCGCCTCGGCCAGTGCAATGAACGCGGCCGGCGTGTCGAGCGCGGCCACGGATGACGCCAATTCGCGAATCTCCTCACTCGACTCGGTCAACGGTGTGGCACAGGTGTAATGCTCGATCGGGATCAATCCAGGACCGTCGAGCAAGCGGCCATCGATCAGCGGCGTCGTTTCCACTTCGCCGGAAACGGAAAACCCGATCTCATGGTGTGGCTTCGTCAATACCAGCGTGTGCAGGATATTGCCGTACGCGTCCCGGGTCGCGTCGAGTTTGCCTGGCGCCTCGATATGCCAGCGCAACACAGTCTGCGCGGCGTTGGTGTCCGGTGTCAGTCGGAGCTGCTGGATCGAATACTGGACCGGCGTCGCGTAGCGGTAACGGGTGTCGTGTCGAATCGTCAAATGCATCGTACTCGTCCTTATGCGCAGGTGCGCGTTGAGCCCATTTCGCCGTCAGGCCAACGGCAACATCAAATAGGTCCGCATGACCAGCGTTCCCAGTTCGTCGACGCGTCGCAGGAATTGCGTCAGATACGCGTGCAGACCGATTTCGAAGATCTGCCGGATATCGGCATAGAGCACCTCCGCGCGCAATTTTCCGGCGAAGCGCTCACACGGCGTCGAACCGGGCGTGCGTAATTTCTCCAGCGTCTCGCAGACTTCCTCCAGCGACGCCAGCAGTGAGCGCGGCATTTCCTGGTTCAGAATCAGCAATTCGACCACCCGCGACGGCGTCACGACATCCCGATATACCTTCCGGTAGATTTCGAGCGCCGAGACCGAGCTCAGGATCGAGGTCCAGTAATAGAAATCCTCGAGCTGGCGCCCCGCGTCGCGGGTGCCGTTGGAGTCGGTGAAACGCACGTCCAGGATCCGTGCGGTGTTATCGGCGCGCTCCAGGAAGGTCCCCAACTGGATAAAGTAGAACGCATCGTCTTTCAACGCGGTGCCGACGATCACCCCACGCGACAGATGGGAGCGGTATTTCACCCATTCGAACAGCGCCTCCGGGTTCGAGCGCAGTTCGCCTGCCGCCAGCCGATCGACAAAATCGAGCCAGGTGAAATTGATCGTTTCCCAGCTTTCGGTGGTCAAGGTGCCACGGACGGCGCGTGCGTTCTCGCGCGCGGCTTGAAGACAGGCCATGATGCTCGATGGATTGGTCGCATCGGCCACCATGAAATCGAGCACGCGCTCGCTTGTCGGTGGCTCGCCGTGACGTTCGGCGAATGCCGTTTCGAGCTCGGAAATGCGCAACATCGAGCGCTGCGCCTGCGCCTCTTGCTCGGGCGTCTGTGGCAGCAGCATGCCCTTCAAATTGATATCCAGCATGCGTGCGGTGTTCTCCGCACGCTCCATATAACGCGCCATCCAAAAAAGGTGGTCGGCAGTTCGGCTCAGCATGATGGCGTTCCTTCGGCGCTAGGACTTCTGATTCCTCTTGAAACCGGATCGGCAGGCATGACGCCGCCCGGCTCGGGGTCTGCGTGCTCGACTGGCGGTCAGTCCACCATCCAGGTGTCCTTGGTACCGCCGCCCTGCGATGAATTGACGACCAACGAGCCTTCTTTCAATGCCACGCGTGTCAAGCCGCCGGCCACCATCGTGACGTCGCGCCCGGACAGGACGAACGGACGCAGATCGATATGACGCGGTGCGACGCCCGCATCGACAAACGTCGGGCACGCCGACAGCGATAACGTGGGCTGCGAGATATAGCCACTGGGGCGGGCAATCAGCCGCGCCCGGAAATCCTCGATTTCCGCACGGGTCGATGCCGGGCCGACGAGCATTCCATAGCCGCCCGCGCCATGCACCTCTTTGACGACCAATTCCGGCAGATGGGCCAGCGTATAGGCCAGGTCTTCAGGCTTACGACATTGATAGGTGGGAACGTTCTTCAGAATCGGCTTTTCGTCGAGATAGAACGCGATCATGTCCGGCACATACGGATAGATCGATTTGTCGTCGGCAATGCCGGTACCCATCGCGTTTGCAAGCGCGACGCGCCCGGCGCGGTACGCGGTCAACAACCCCGGCACGCCCAGTGCCGAGTCGGAGCGAAACGACAGCGGATCCATGAAGTCGTCGTCGATGCGACGATAAATCACATCGACGCGTTTCGGGCCTTGCGTCGTACGCATGAACACATAGTTGTCGTCGACAAACAGGTCTTTGCCTTCGACCAGTTCGACGCCCATTTGCTGCGCGAGGAACGAATGTTCGAAATAGGCGGAGTTGTACATGCCCGGCGTCAGCACGACGACGACTGGATCGTCGGCACCATCCGGTGCGACCGAACGCAGCGTCTCCAGCAACAGATCGGGATAGTGGGCGACCGGTGCAATGCGGTTCTGCACAAAGAGCTCAGGAAACAGGCGCATCATCATTTTGCGATTTTCGAGCATGTACGACACGCCCGACGGCACCCGCAGATTGTCTTCCAATACGTAGAAGTCGCCATCGGCACCCGAGCGCACGACGTCGACCCCGGCGACATGCGCGTAAATGCCCAGCGGCACGTCGACGTTCTGCATCTCCGGCCGATACTGCGCATTCGTGTACACCTGCTCGGCAGGCACGACGCCGGCGCGCACGATGCGGCCTTCGTGATACACGTCGTGAATGAACATGTTCAACGCGCGCACTCGCTGCCGCAGGCCTGCCTCGAGCGTGCGCCATTGGTCGCCGGGGATGATGCGAGGAATCAAATCGAACGGGATCAGGCGTTCCGTGCCTAAAAGGTCACCGTTCATGGCGAAGGTGATGCCTACGCGGCGGAAGAGCAGATCCGCTTCCGCTCGCTTGCGTGCGACCGTCTCCGCGGGTTGGGTGGAAAGCCATCGCTGGAAGCGGTCGTAGTGCGCGCGCACTGCGTCGCCGTCGCGCATTTCGTCGTAGATCTGCATCGTCTGCGCCCTGTTTTATTGGAATCTCGGCGCCTTGGCGCCGCGCCTGGCTGACGCGTTCTACCTGTCGGTCGTCTTATAAAGCAAGCGATATGCCCGGCGGTGCCAGCCGACGCGCCCTGCTCTGGGGCCGCCGCATGCAACTCATCTTCCGCTTGTCCTCCCATATCGCACCGGCATCGCGCACCTCGTCGCGTCGGCTATCTCGCCCTTAGCGCGCGTCCATGCATCGGCGACATCGCACCAAGACAAAGCAGCCGTCCCACAGTCCCGCAAAGGTCGACGTCTCGAATGCACCAACATTGTGCATGACGCGCCACGCCGTCCGCATTCAACCAAATGCTCAGCTCAATCCGGTCATTTTTCCCGCATCAAGCTCGAATATAGCGCGTTGGACCGTCGGAGGATATGAGTAGTGCGAGGAGGAAGACATGGCCGCGAAAAAGAAAAAGCCCCTGCGCGCAGGTTGGCTGCGCGCAGGGGCTTTTTGGTATCTGGTGGGCCTCCCGTGAGTCGAACACGGCACCAACGGATTATGCGTACCACTATGCCTTTCGGCACCCCTTTCGGGTTTGTGGTCTGGACTGTCTCTTGTCTTTACGACCTACCCGTACAGTCTCTACACCTTCCCGGCAAACCGGGCTTGGCTCGGGATTACCACGGCATGCGCCAGAGGCTTCCCCGAATTTGAGTAGTTCTACCGCATAGCAGAGTTAACTTACCCTGCGGCAACCCATATGACGATTGTCCGTACTCGATGAGCCTTAGGGCAATCGTCGGTCAAGTCCGCTGCTCTAACCAACATGAGCTAGAGGCCCGAAGTCGCGGATTATCGCACGGACATGCGGAATTACCAAGTCCACGAACATCAGAAAACGCCGAGTATCGGAACGGCGCGGAGGCAGTGACCAAAGCACCGCGGGGACTTCACCGCGGTCATCGCCGATGAAGCCCCCGCCGTTCGTCGCCCACGTTCGACGTCGCTTTAGTTCCCTTCGAGGAAAGACTTCAGCTTGTCCGAACGACTCGGGTGACGGAGCTTACGCAGCGCCTTCGCTTCGATCTGACGAATCCGCTCCCGCGTGACGTCGAATTGCTTGCCCACTTCTTCCAGCGTGTGGTCCGAGCTCATTTCGATACCAAAGCGCATCCGCAGTACCTTCGCTTCACGCGGCGTCAACGAATCCAGCACGTCCTTGACGATGTCGCGCATGCCCGAGTGCAAGGCAGCGTCCGACGGCGCAACCGTATTGCTGTCTTCGATGAAATCGCCCAGATGCGAATCGTCGTCGTCCCCGATCGGCGTTTCCATCGAGATCGGTTCCTTCGCGATCTTCATGATCTTGCGGATCTTGTCCTCGGGCATCTCCATCTTTTCCGCCAGCGTCGCCGGATCCGGCTCAAGACCGGTTTCCTGCAGAATCTGACGCGAGATCCGGTTCATCTTGTTGATCGTTTCGATCATGTGAACCGGAATCCGGATCGTACGGGCCTGGTCGGCGATCGAACGCGTAATCGCCTGACGAATCCACCAGGTCGCATAGGTCGAGAACTTGTAGCCGCGACGATATTCGAACTTGTCCACCGCCTTCATCAAACCGATATTGCCTTCCTGGATCAGATCCAGAAACTGCAGGCCACGGTTCGTGTACTTCTTCGCGATCGAGATCACCAGACGCAGATTCGCCTCGGTCATTTCACGCTTCGCCTGGCGGGCTTTCAGTTCACCGGACGCCATCTGGCGATTGGTTTCCTTCAAGTCGCCCAGCGGCAGCACGACACGCGCCTGCAGGTCGATCAGCTTCTGCTGCTGTTCGCGAATCGCCGGAATGTTCCGTTCCAGAATGCCGCTGTACGACTGACCTTCGTCGACGACGCTTTGCGCCCATTCCAGGTTCGTCTCGTTGCTCGGGAACCGCGAGATGAACTCCGAGCGCGACATGCCGCACTTGTCGACGACTGTGTGCAGAATTTGACGCTCGACGCTGCGCACTTCTTCCACCTGACCGCGCAACGTATCGCACAGACGCTCGACGGTACGGGCAGTAAAGCGAATCGACGTCAGTTCCGATTGGATCTCTTCCTGCGCGCGCAGATACGAAGCAGACTTATAGCCTTCCTTTTCGTACGCATCGCGCATGGCGGAGAATTCCGCACTGATCTTCGCGAACTTTTCGAGGGCGGCACGCTTCAACGCTTCGAGTTGTGCGGCGTTCGCAGACGCGGCACGCGCGCCTTCGTCCTCTTCCTCTTCCTCGGCGTCCTCGTTGTCTTCGTCGTCGGCCGCTTCCATTTCTTCCGCTTCTTCTGCGGAAAAACCATCGGCGTCCTTCTCGTCGGCCGCCGCTTCCGTCTCGGCATCGATCAAGCCGTCGACCAATTCATCGACGCGGATTTCATCATTCGCAACGCGATCGGCCATCCCGAGGATGTCGGCAATCGTCGTCGGGCAAGCGGAAATCGCTTGCACCATGTACTTCAGGCCGTCTTCGATCCGCTTCGCGATTTCGATTTCGCCTTCACGCGTCAGCAGCTCGACCGTCCCCATTTCGCGCATATACATACGCACAGGATCGGTCGTCCGGCCGAATTCCGAATCGACGGTCGATAGCGCGACTTCCGCTTCTTCTTCCACTTCGTCGTCGCTGGCCGCAGCCGGGGCATTGTCGTTCAGCAGCAGCGTTTCGGCATCGGGCGCCGTTTCATAGACACGGACACCCATGTCATTGAACGTGCTCATGATGCCTTCGATCGCGTCGGTTTCGACGATATCGTCCGGCAAATGGTCATTGATCTCGGAGAACGTCAGGAAGCCGCGTTCTTTGCCGAGTTTGATCAGCGCGCGCAGTTTCGCGCGGCGCTCTTCGAGCTCCTCCACAGTGCCAGGCTGGTGGGACGCGAATGCGTCCTTCAGCAGCGCTTTTTCTTTCGCGCGGCGATCACGTACCTTCACCACCACAGTCTTTTCGCCCTTGCCGGATTCTTCCACAGGCGTGACTTCTTCTTCGGAGGAGACTTCGTTCAACGTTTTTTTCATGGAGTTCGCCATAGCGGCCTTGTCGTGGATGCGCATGTGCGCAACGTTGCATCGGCCCTGGGTTCCTTGGTGCACGTGCCGTCATTCCTGACGGCCGCCGCATGAATCGCTCGCTCGCGAATTTTTGTTAACTGCGGTAATCTCTTACAGCAGTCACCGATGCGACCAGGACCACGCCGGTGAAATTCGCGCACAAGCGCACTGCCTTCTCGTCCTTCCCTCGTACACACCTTACGGGCACGCCGGGTAGACATATCAAACGCGCACTTCCAACGCTCTCGCAGGATCGGGCGCAATGGGCGGTGCCTGCTACACCTTCGATGCGCTACGGCTTGACCGCAGCACGCCCTTTGCTTCTAAGGACTCAGCCGGCGTGTGGCTTTTCGGTCCCGAGCACTTGCACCCGTTAAAACCTTCAATTATAACACTGTTCTAGCACATATTTTCGGCAACTTCGCCGAAATTGTGATAGTCGTTCATCACGTCTCGTCAAAAACAGACTGCTGCGCCGCTGCTACCCAGATCGCTAGGACTCTTTTGCGACCGCGGAGTGCTTCAACTCGGCCGTCAAACGCATCAACGCGGAAAATTCGCTGACCTGTTCCGGCGTCAGCCCTTCCGGTCGTTTCGACGCCTCGATCAACTCGTCGAGCCGGCGTTTGACGCCATCGCGGCGCATCGTTGCCAATGCTGCCTGCACCTCCTGAAATGCCACGGCCTCACGCTCGCGCCGACGCTCGCCATTATCGAGATCATCGGCCGACATCAAATCGCGCGAGTTTTCCGGCAAATCGAGGATTTCGCGGGAAATCTCCTGATACATGGAGGCGTTATCCAGATTTCTCAAGACATCCTGCAAAATTTGGAATTCCGCCCTTTCTCCCAGATCGCGCGCATGCGCGATGACCTCTTCAAACATTTCCCGATGCTGCGCGCAGCTCGCGATAATCTCCAGCGCGCTCGCGTCCAACATCAAGGCGATGCGCGGATGCATCACCAAATTACGCAACGCGCGCTGTTCGCTGCCCGTCACCCGGCGTCGCTCGGCGATCGGTGCGGCCTTGCGACGGGGAGCGACCGCGCGCTCGTCGACCGCACATAGCGCGGCCACCTCACCGATCGACACCGCCAGACGATCCGCCACCGCATGCAGGATTTGTACACGCAGTGCATTCGGCGGCAACGCCTGCAGTAGCGGCTTTGCATCGAACAACGCTTTGGCTCGCCCTTCCGGTCGCGTCAGATCTTTCCCGGAGATTGCCTCGGCCAATAAAAACTCGGATAGCGGTGTTGCGCGGGCGACCGCCTGCGCGAAACCTTCCGTGCCGTATTCGCGGATAAAACTATCCGGATCGTGGCCGTCGGGCAGAAACAAAAAGGCGATCTCACGGTTATCAGCGGCATGCGGCAAACTTGCTTCCAGCGCCCGCCGCGCCGCCCGCCGACCCGCCTTGTCACCGTCGAAACTGAAGACGATCCGCTCGGTCTGCCGGACCAGCTTCTGTACATGCGCCGGCGTGCACGCGGTACCAAGCGTCGCGACCGCATTCGCGAAGCCCATTTGCGCGAGCGCCACCACATCCATATAGCCTTCAACGACCAGCGCGAACCTATGCTCACGGATCGCGAGACGGGCCTCGAACAAGCCGTAAAGCTCGTTGCCCTTGCTAAATAGGGGCGTCTCCGGGGAATTCAAATACTTGGGTTC
Source organism: uncultured Robbsia sp. (assembly GCA_963922375.1). Lineage (GTDB taxonomy): Bacteria > Pseudomonadota > Gammaproteobacteria > Burkholderiales > Burkholderiaceae > Robbsia. Next base: position 2,096 of record CAWUJR010000109.1, on the reverse strand, counting down.
ACCGCTATCGAGCACGCGCCCGCCGAAACCGATCACATGACCACCGGCGTTGCGAATCGGAAACATGATCCGTTCGCGGAAGCGGTCGTAACGGCGCCCCGATCCGGCACCGCCACCGTGTGCCCCGGCTGCCGCCTCATCGGCACTCGGCGCGCTGCCGTCTTTTTGACTGACGATCAACAAGCCGGTCTCGACCAATCGATCGTCACGATAGTCGTCGAACGCCGCCTCCAAATTCTGCCAGCCACCAGGCGCATAACCCAAACCAAAGCGCGCGGCAATTTCGCCGGTGAGCCCTCGCCGTTTCAGGTAGGCAATCGCATCTGGCGACTGGCGAAGTTGCGCGCGATAGTAATCGCATGCGGTCTGCATCACGTCGGAAAGCCGTCGCACCGACTGCGCACCGCTTTCATTGCGCTGCGTGCCGTCCGGCCCGACGAACGCGCGCCGGCTGCTGGGCTCGGTCGGAACGGTCAAGCCTGCCGAACGCGCCAGCTCTTCGACCGCATCCGGAAACGGAAGGCCGGCGTGGTCCATCAGGAAACCGATCGCGGTACCGTGCGCGCCGCAGCCGAAACAATGAAAGAATTGTTTGGTCGGGCTGACCGTGAAAGAGGGGCTTTTCTCGTTATGGAACGGACACAGCCCCGAAAAATTCGCTCCCGCCTTCTTTAATTGGACGTACCGGCCCACCACTTCGACAATATCGATGCGGTCCGTTAAGTCCTGGAGGAACGAATGAGGTATCACGGAAAACAGCCCGAAGTTTCTTCAAGCAAGGTAAAGCACTTTCGGAACGGCTTTTTTGCCCTACACCGTACGAGGCAAAGCGCGTGCACCGAACCGTCTTATCAGCATCGACGTTGCGCCGCACTGCTGCAACGCATCGGGCTGCATCAAGCGACGAGCGAGGTAGCACGCAAAACGACGTTGGTCCGCCGATCGTTGCGCTATGCCCTGACGCCAGACGCCATCTCGACGCTCTTTCGACGCTTATTCTACTTATTTGCTACTTAATTCCGCTTCGTCAGGCCAAGGCCGCCTTCACGCGCGCCGAGACTTTCGTCATATCGGCCTTGCCTGCCAACTCGCCTTTCAAGCGACCCATCACTTTGCCCATGTCTTGCGGCCCGGTCGGTTTGATCCCGGCGATCGCCGCAGCGACACGCGCGTCGATCTCTGCATCGTCGAGCTGCTTGGGCATGTATTCCACCAACACCGCCATCTCTGCGGTTTCCTTCTGCACCAGATCGTCGCGCCCGGCCTTGCCGAACTGATCGATCGAATCGCGGCGCTGCTTGATCAGCTTTTCGACCACGCCCGTCACCCCGGCATCATCCAGTTCAATACGCTCATCGACTTCACGCTGCTTGATAGCGGCGAGCAGCAGTCGAATCGTGCCCAGACGCTCGGCGTCACGGGCGCGCATCGCCGTTTTCATGTCTTCGGTAATCTGTTCTTTAAGGCTCATCGCGCGCAATCCTAACGGTCGTTCAAACGTTATTTTATCACATCGCCGACCCATCGCTGACGTGTCACACCGCCAACGCTACCGAAGCGGCCTTCGCGGCCGCCACCGCGGATGCCCACGCCCACTGGAAGTTATACCCGCCCAGCCACCCTGTCACATCGACTGCTTCACCGATGAAATACAGCGACGGACAGGTCTTCACCGCCATCGTGGTCGAGGACAGTGCACGCGTATCCACACCCCCGCGTGTGACTTCCGCCTTTTTCCACCCTTCGGTACCGGCGGGTTGCAGTCGCCAGCCATTCAGCGCGTCGCCAAGCGCGCGCAATGTTCGATCGGGTAGATCCGCCAGGCGGGCGTCCGCCGATACCCCCGCCGCCTGCGTCCAGGCGCTTGCCAATCGGGTCGGCAACCATTCGGCGAGCAAGCTTGCCAATTGCCGACGCGACCCCGGCTTGGCCGCCAGAAGTGCATCGCCCGCGTGATGCCCGGGTAGCAAGTCGATCTCGATTGCCGCTGGGGGCGCCCAGTAGCTCGAAATCTGCAAGATACCCGGCCCCGACGGTGCCCGGTGCGTGGGCTAGAGAGCTTCGAGGCAGGCCCCCGCGGCGTGCCCTAGACCGGG
>CAWUJR010000108.1:0-9837 GCA_963922375.1 uncultured Robbsia sp. | reverse complement strand
AACGCGCGGCCACCCGTGGCGCGCTGATCGGCGCTCTCGCCATTCAGGTCGAAGGCGACAGCGAGGGCCTGCCGACGCGTGCCGCACTGGATCAATTAGAACGCGTGGCGAACCAGGCTCAACGTCACGAAGTCGCCTAAGCGCCATCGGAAAAAATGCGGCACACACGGGTTCGCCCGTCAGGAGACAGCACAGCATGCAGCCCAGCAAGGATCCCCGCGCCACCTCACGGCAACGGCGCACGCAGCATTCAACCCGCAACGGGGTACAGTCGTCCCCACGGTCGCCCCAGACGTCGCCGCCGACGACCACGAACCGTACCCCAGGAAAGGTCGCACCTCCGCTGTCGTCTTCCAAGCCGACGACAGCAGGCGCCCACACGAAGCTGGCGCCCCGACGGTGGTGGATCATCATGCCGATCGTGTTCATCACATACAGCCTCGCATATCTGGATCGCGCGAATTATGGCTTTGCTTCGGCCGCCGGCATCAATCGCGACCTCGGTATCACGCACGGCGTGTCATCGCTACTGGGTGCCCTGTTCTTCCTCGGCTATTTTTTCTTTCAGTTGCCGGGTGCCATCTACGCCGAGCGGCGTAGCGTCAAGAAACTCGTGTTCGTCAGCCTGTTAGCATGGGGGCTGCTGGCAGCGGCCACCGGCATGGTCAACGACGTACGGGCATTGCTCTTGATCCGCTTCTTCCTTGGGGTCGTCGAGGCCGCCGTCATGCCTGCAATGCTGATTTTCATCAGCAATTGGTTCACGCGACGCGAACGCTCCCGGGCCAATACCTTCCTGATACTCGGCAATCCGGTTACCATTTTGTGGATGTCGGTGCTGTCCGGCTATCTGGTCGATAGCTTCGGCTGGCGCGCGATGTTCATCGGCGAAGGCGTGCCTGCGATCCTGTGGGCGGTGTGCTGGTGGTTCCTCGTCAAGGACCGTCCTCGTGACGCACGTTGGATGACCGACGCTCAGCTCACCGAACTCGAACAGACGCTCGAGCACGAACAGCAAGGCCTGAAACCGGTTCGCAATTATGGTCAGGCGCTTCGCTCGGGCCCGGTGGTCCTGCTGGCGTTCCAGTTTTTCTTCTGGTCGATCGGGGTCTATGGCTTTGTGTTGTGGCTGCCATCGATCTTGAAAGACGCATCGTCGCTTGGCATGGTCGCAACCGGCTGGTTGTCCGCACTGCCGTATTTCGCCGCAACCATCGCGATGATCGCCGTCTCGTGGCGATCGGACAAACGCCAGTCGCGGATGGGATTCGTCTGGCCGTCGTTGCTGATCGGCGCGATCGCCTTCGGCGCATCCTGCCTGCTCGGCAAGCATGCATTCTGGTGGTCATACACGCTTCTGGTCATCGCCGGTGCGGCAATGTATGCGCCCTATGGCCCCTTCTTCGCGATCGTTCCGGAATTGCTGCCGAAAAACGTCGCCGGCGGCGCCATGGCCGTCATCAACGGGATGGGCGCGCTGGGGTCATTCGTCGGCTCCTATGCAGTGGGCGCATTGAACGGAGCGACCGGTTCCCCCGGCGCATCCTATGCGTTGATGTCCGGCTCCCTGCTGCTCGCCACATTATTGGTTCTAGCGATGAAAAAAACCACGGCAGGCGGCAACCCTTCGAAAGAGCCACCGCAATGGACGCGCCGTCCTGCGTCACCGACACCGTCGACCACCCCGCTCGTCAAACGCCCGGCCAAAGCGAAGACCCCGCACTCTGCGACCCGGTGACGCTGGGGAACGTTCTGTTCCAATGGTTCTGCGCATGACGTTTGGCGCTATGATTTCGCCTCCTGACCTCGACTAGACGATGAATAAACAACGCGTGGTGGTATATAAGGCGCTACCGGACACGGTAGTGTCGCTGCTGGAACAGCATTTCGACTTAGTCCATGTGGATCCGGCTGCGCCCGATGTCGGCACGACATTGGCGAACGCGCTTCGCGATGCCGATGGCGCGATCGGTGCGAGTGTTGCGATCGATGCCGCCATGCTGGAACAAGCGCCGCACTTGATCGCGCTTTCTACCGTGTCTGTCGGTATCGACAAGTTCTCGCCGGAAGATCTGACACGCCGCGGGATCGTGCTCACGCATACGCCCGACGTGCTCACCGAAACCACCGCCGACTTGGTGTTCGCGTTGATCATGGCCACTGCGCGGCGGGTCGTCGATCTGGCCGACTTCGTTCGTCGCGGCGAATGGCAGCGCAGCATCGGCGCCGCGCAGTTCGGAACGGACGTCCATCATAAGACGCTTGGCATCGTCGGCTTCGGTCGCATCGGTCAGGCGGTTGCACGTCGGGGTGCGCTCGGTTTCGGGATGAAAGTGTGTTACACCAGTCCGCGCCCGGCACCGGAAGCAGAAGCCTCGATGGGCGCGACGCGTGTCGAACTGGATACGTTGTTGGCTGAATCGGACTTCGTCTGCCTGCAGGCGCCATTGACGCCCGCCACCCGGCATATGATCGGCGCGCCAGAATTGGCAGCGATGAAGCCCAGCGCGATTTTGATTAACGGCGGTCGTGGCGCCTTGGTCGACGAACGTGCGCTGATCGACGCATTGCAGCAGGGCACCCTGGCGGGCGCAGGTCTGGACGTCTTCGATCAGGAACCCTTATCGAACGATTCCCCGCTGCTGGCAATGCCCCAAGTGGTCGCGCTACCGCATGCGGGATCTGCCACGCATGAAACGCGTTATGCGATGGCATTGGATGCCGCACAGAATCTGATATCGGTACTGGTCGAACGTACGCCGAAAAACGTCGCGAATCCCGATGCGGTGCCTGCTGCATTGACGCGACTGAACAGCGGGCACGCTCGCCATGCGACCGTTGCACCGACAACCACCGCAGGCTCATGAGCGCACCTACCATTACCGATGTCGCGCGGGTCGCGGGCGTCGGCAAGACCAGCGTCTCGCGCTATCTGAACGGCGAGACGGCAGCGTTGTCAGCCGATCTGACCAAACGCATCGAAACCGCGATCAGCACCCTTGCCTATCGGCCCAATCAGATGGCGCGAGGCTTGAAGCGCGGCCGCACACGTTTGATCGGCTTGCTGGTTGCAGACTTGCAGAACCCGTACTCCGTTGCCGTGATTCAAGGCATCGAAGCCGCCTGCCGCGACCTCGGGCTGATGCCGATGATGTGCAATGCGGGCAACGAGATTCAATTACAGAACCGGTACCTCGATCTGCTCCGCACTTATCGCGCGGAAGGCCTGATCATCAATCCCGTGGGCCTGCCCGAGTCCGCGCTGCACAGCATCGGGCATGGCGATATTCCGGTGGTGCTGCTGGATCGCAAGGTCGAGGGCGTGCAATGCGATAGCGTCGGACTGGACAACGAAGGCGCGTGCCGAATGCTGGTCGATCATCTGGTCGAAGCGGGTTTCGAGTCGCTGTTCTTCATCAGCGAGTCGTTCGCGTCCGTCAGTTCGCGGCGAGAGCGCGAAGCGGCTTTTGTCGATCGTGCCGCGGCGCGTCAAGTCGAAGCGCGCACATTGATGATCGATCTCGGTGAGTCCGCGTCGATCGCTGAGGCATTGGCCCATGTTGCCGCGAAAGCATCGCATACGAAAACGGCGTTGATCGCTGCAAATGGGCACTCGATGCTGGCCCTCGCAGTCGCTTTGGCCGCTCGCCCGATCCCTGGATTGGGCGTCGCCTCGTTCGACGACCCGGATTGGGCCCCTCTCACCGCCCCCGGCATCACGACCTTGCGGCAGCCCACTTATGACATCGGCTTCAGCGCGGTACGGTACTTGAACGAGCGCATCGATGGCAGTAAAGTGCCACCGCGGGTACAAACCTTCGACGCGCAACTGATGATGCGCAGCTCGACCGCGCCAATACGCGTCTGAGTCGCCAACACGCCCGCACACGTCTGAGTCGCCTCCCACGCCTGCATTGCCTGACTTGAGTGGATTGCCTGACTTGCGCGAATGGCCGGCGCGCGACGGCACAACTCATACGTGCGGGCCCGCTGCCATCGCGATCGATGCCGTGGCAGCCGGTCAGAACCGCCGCGCGGCTGAGTGCATGTACGACATGGTCCCTTTCCGAGGCGCGCCGATTGCGCAAGTTCAGGTAAAGTCGAGCCAACCCGTGATCGACGCGGGTCGCCGTTTCGAACCTTAGAAAAACTTAACGTAGAATTTTTTCTTTCTACGTAGAAAGTAAAAGGGACCGCAAGCGCACGGCTGCCATTGGGCCAGATGCCTGCAGTCGCACTTCACCTTGCCAAACCCACCATGAGTCAAGAAATTCGTTTGAGAAAATTGCAAAAAATGAAGGCCATTGCCACAGGCCTGCTCGCGGCGGTCATCGCGCTGCTGATTTTCGCGAAAACCCAGCATGATGTTGGCGCATGGGCGTGGGTGTCAGCATTTGCCGAGGCCGCCATGGTCGGTGCGCTGGCGGACTGGTTCGCCGTGGTGGCGCTGTTTCGCCGCCCAATGGGCCTGCCGATTCCGCACACCGCGATCTTGCCACGCAACAAGGCGCGCGTGGCCGATGCCCTCGCCGAATTCGTCCGCGACAAATTCCTGGGGACCGATGCATTGCTGGCGAAGCTGCCTGCTATCGATCCGTCACGCCGTCTTGGCGAATGGCTCAGCGCGCCCGATCATGCGCGCTTACTCGCCGACCGTATTGCGGACACTGGCGGCGGCATGTTGCGATTTCTCGACGACGATCGCGTCAAAAATGTGATCTTCGACACGCTCAGCCAACGCTTGGTGGTGTTGGACCTGAGCGGCGTCATCGGGCGATTGCTCGACATTCTGACCGAGGACAAACGGCATCAACTGTTGCTGAACGAAGGCATTCGCCGTGCGTCACGTTGGCTCGACGATGCCGACGTACAGAAAGTGTTTGCCGAACGCATTCTTCAGGTTGCCGGCACCGAATACCCGAAAATGCTCGCGGCGCTAGGGTTCATCGGTGTCAATCCCGAAGAGCTGGGTTTGAAACTGGCCGTCGCGCTCGTCAATGGTTTTAATCGCTGGCTACACGATATCGGCGACGATCCGAATCATGAACGCCGCCGTGCGTTCGACGATGCCGTACAGGAATTTATCGATCGATTGAAGAACGACGAGGCGTTTCGCGCCCGCGTGGATCGGGCGAAAAACGATTTTCTGTCCCATCCCGCCACACGTCAGTACGTGAACGACCTTTGGCATGGGCTAAGGCAGCGGCTGGAGGCAGATCTAGCGCGGCCAGACTCGATGCTGCGCGGCCGCTTGGCCGACGGTCTGGTCCATCTGGGCGAAAAGTTAATCCACTCGCCTGCGCTGCGCGACTCGATCAACGACCACTTCGGATCGTTGATTCGCTCGCTCGCGCCCACCATCCGAGACACGATCGCGCGCCATATCGCCGAGACCGTCCGTCAATGGGACGACGAAGCGATTGCCCGAGAAGTCGAGTCGAGCGTCGGCAGCGATCTGCAATACATCCGGATCAATGGCACGGTGGTGGGCGGCTTGGTCGGGTTGGGAATCCATGCGGTGTTGCATATGGTTGGGGCGGCCTGATCGACCCGCGCTCGTCGATCGCTGCGACGCGCGAAGAACGCGGGGATGTCGGCTGCGTCACCCAGACGGCTTACAGGGACGTCGGTCGACATCTGCCCGCGCAAGTAGGCCGACGATTTTTTGTTAGTGATGCTATGCATTAACCAATCGTGTGAGCCTACGATCGCTCATCCGCCGATCCAACCCAGCGTCACTAACGCGAGCACGACGTAGCGAACCGTCTTCGCGAACCCAACGATCAGCAAAAACGGAACCAGTGGTTCGCGCAGGACCCCTGCCACCAAGGTCAGCGGGTCGCCGATGACCGGTGCCCAGCTCAGCAATAGTGACCACTTCCCGTACCGCTGATAGAACGCTTCTCCGCGGGCCATTGCCGCCGGCTTGACCGGAAACCAGCGCTTGTCCTTGAAACGCTCGATCCCCCGGCCTAGCACCCAGTTGATCAATGAGCCGAGTGTGTTACCGACGGCGGCGACCGCCACCAGCGCCCACGGGTTGAGCTTGGCCGCGACGATCAGCGCGACCAATAAGCCTTCCGACTGCGCGGGCAGCAGTGTCGCGGCAATCAGCGCAGCCGAGAACAATCCGATATAGCTGGCCAGTCCGGTCATCATCGACCGCTGGTCCCATGGTGCCCGGACGCGCTCACTCGGCTGCCGCCACATCGATAGTGACGCCTTCCAGCGTGACCACCTGGCCCGCTCGTATCTTGCAGGTTTTGCGGGTTTCCACTTCGCCGTCCACGCTGACGGCACCGTCGGCGATCATGATTTTCGCGAACCCGCCACTGTGTGCCACGCCAGTGACCTTCAATAAATCATTCAAGCCGATCCATTCACCGGTCAATGCGAATGCGATATTTTCCATATTTTTGTCCAGCAAGCATGGCAAGGGCGCGTATTCTACCTCGACGCACTCAGCATCGCGCGCACAACAGGATTCATTGAAGCCCGCTAGAATAACCTTACTCCTTCCCTCGCCGACGATCGCCGATTTTCATCGATCCCCGTCGGCATTCGTGTCAGGCCTCCATGCTCCGTAGCTTTTTCTCGCGCATTATCATCATTGGCATTTTGCTGCATCTCTATGTCGGTATTCGCTTGATTCCGGCGGTGCCTGTGAACCACGGCATCCATTTCGTGATGGCGTTGTGGCTGGTCGCGTCATGCCTGCTGATTCCTATTGGCGCTCGGCGACGCGAAGGGACGTTGAGCCAAGGTCAAGCGACCCTCGTCTGGACAGGCCTACTGGCCATGGGACTGTTTTCGTTTCTGCTGACGCTGACGCTGATCCGGGACCTGTTGCTGTTGATCTACGCGATCGCGGCGTATAGCTCCGCGTCGTTTGCGGCGACAGCACCGTTCGATACGGTCAATGCCGCTTCTGCGACCACGGTGATCGTCCTGGCATTGCTGATGACCTTGACCGGGGTTTATAACGCGAGGCGTCGTGCACCCGTGGTTGAAGTCGAAGTGCCGATAGACGCGCTCCCGCCCGAACTCGAAGGCTTTACGATTGCGCAGATCAGTGATATTCACGTCGGACCGACGATCCGGAAAAGCTATCTGGATCCGATCGTGGACGCGGTCAATGCGCTGAATGCCGATGTAGTGGCGGTCACCGGCGATGTGGTCGACGGAAGCGTTGCGGCATTGTCGGAACACACACGTCCACTCTCGCGGCTGCGAGGACGGCATGGCGTCTTCCTCTGCACCGGGAACCACGAGTACTATGCCGGTGCCGATGCGTGGATCGCCGAGTTTCGCCGTCTGGGCCTACGAGTTCTGATGAATGAACACGTGGTACTCGACCATGGGGGTGCTCCATTGGTCCTCGGGGGCGTCACGGATTTCAGTGCCGGCCATGTCAGTTCGCTGCACAAGAGCGACCCCGCACGCGCGATCGCCAATGCGCCGGCCAACGCGGCGGTACGCGTGTTACTCGCACATCAGCCCCGCTCCTGCAAGGCGGCAGAAGCAGCAGGCTTCACGCTGCAAATTTCCGGGCATACGCACGGTGGACAGTTTTTTCCGTGGAACTTCGCGGTCCGCGTTCAGCAACCATTCACCGCGGGCCTGGTCCGCGCGGGGGCGATGTGGATGTACATCAGTCGAGGGACCGGCTATTGGGGGCCGCCGATCCGACTCGCCGCGCCATCGGAGATCACCCGGCTCACGCTGGTCCGCAGCAAACGCCCGCAACCGTAAGCGAAGACCTCGACCGGCGAGCGCGGGCGGCCCCGATCAGATGGCGGTCAAGCACCACTCCATCGATGCGCCGATGCATCGATGCGTTGATGTGGCGACCGCGCTTAATTATTGTCGATGACACCGCCCGTATCACTGGCGACTTGATCCTTTAACGCGCTGTTTGCCCGGAACATCGCGCTGTCGTTGACCGGCGCAGTGGTTTCGCCGATGGTCGGCGCAACCTCGGACGCCGGGCCAATCACCTTGTCAACCGCGCCGGTCGCAGGTGACGTCGTGCGGGATATGGCATTCGACACGTTGTCGCGAACGCCGGGTACGGTCACACTCGCGGCGCGTACATGACACATCGACAGCGCACTGATGACCATTGCTGCCGTCGGCAGCAGGCGCTTCTTTCTTCGCATCGTTCCTCCTACGAGCCTGGAAACTCCCCAGGCTACACCACATTGCACTGCACGTCTGATCGATGTCGGCCGCGTCATCGCCATGCATCGAAGGCATCCCACGGCGGGTTCGCATTCGCCGCGCCCCCCTTGCTCCGGTCAGGTCAGGGGCCTATTCATTGCAGGAATTTCAACCCGCCAGCGAAACCTGGCCCGAAACCTGCTTACCTACAGCGCAGATCCTGTTGGTCCGATCCTGCCGCTGACATCCACCACGCTGTTACCGTGCATCAATCGCCTGATTCGCTTGAAAAAATCTGACGGTCGAAGTTCGGATCAGGATCGTTATGACCGATACCTTACGTCCATCCTTACAATTCGGCACAGCTGTAACAGCAAGACCGCGTTAAGGTAGTACTCAACAAGTTTAGTAGGAGAGCAATAGATGAATCGAATCCAGTCCATCCTGATGGTGACCGCTGCAGCATTCTCGGTGAATATGGCTTACGCCCAGACGCCGGCCGACCAAACCGGAGCGCCCACCGCGGCAGCGCCGGAAGTCCGCATCGTCACGCCGACCACGGATCCTCTGGTACAAAAGCGCAACGACAATGCGCTGGCAAACAAGGAATATAAGGAGAACAAGAAGCAGGCGAAGGAAGCTTACAAGCAGCAGAAAGAGCAGAGTCGTCTCGACAAGAAGACGGCAAAGACACAGTACAAGCAACAAGTAGATGCTGCCAAGATTGATCAGGAGCAGTTCAAGAAAGACGCCACGACGCAGGAGAAGTCGGCATTGCAAGGCGACGCGCCTGCAGCGCCGCTGCAAGCATTGCCTGAGCAGAAGCAAGGCGACTGAGTCGACTGGTCTGCCACGTCGGCCCGCAGCAGGTAGAAACGTTGTTGGACGAGCGATAAACGCCTCAAAGCTTGGACCTGCGGTCCAAGCTTTGAGGCGTTTTGTTTTCAGGGCGAGCATGCGATCGAACCGCACCGAGCGCCCCGCCAGTCAGCCTGCCCGCTCGTTCACCGTAATCGCGGATGGGTGTTGCGCCAAGGGGGTCACGTCGATCTTCATAAACGGAAACAGCGGCAAGCCGCTCAAGATCGTGTGGAGTTCATCATGGGAGGCGACATCGAACACGCTGACGTTCGAATACTGCCCGACGACACGCCATAAATGCCGCCACTTGCCCTCGGCCTGCAGGCGTTGCGAGTAAGCCTTCTCTTCTGCTTTGATGCCCTCCGCTTCAGCCCGATCGACCGACACTGGAATATTCACGTCCATCTTGACCATATACAGCATCGCTTTCTCCAGGATAAGCCGATGTCGTCCAGTTCATACACGCTCAATCGCGATCGCGATACCTTGACCCACGCCGATGCACATCGTGCACAATGCATAACGGCCGCCGCTTCGTTCGAGCTGATGCAAGGCCGTCGTCACCAAGCGCGCACCGCTCATCCCCAACGGATGGCCTAATGCAATAGCACCGCCTTGCCGGTTCACACGCGGATCGTCGTCGGCCATACCCAGCAACCGCAAGACGGCCAGGCCTTGACTGGCGAACGCTTCGTTCAATTCGATCACATCGAATTGCTCCTGCTTCATTTTCAGTCGCGCCAGCAGTTTTTGCGTCGCCGGTGCCGGACCGATGCCCATCACGCGCGGCGCCACACCCGCGGTCGCCATGCCCAA
>CAWUJR010000107.1:0-9852 GCA_963922375.1 uncultured Robbsia sp. | reverse complement strand
ATGGAAGCCGGCTGGCAGCCGTCGCGTGCAGCGGCACCGGCCGTGGCAGCTGAAATGGGCATACGCGGTGCGCAGGGCGCGCAGGGATACACCAGTATGAGTGTATCCAGCACGACGTCGATCGCTTCCGACGGCATGGGGGCCGAGTCGCTCGACGATGCGAAGCCGTTCGAAGAATCGACGATCCGAATGAAAGGCGCGTCCGCCCATGCGAACGCCTTCATTGCGAAGCTCGCGCCCGCAGCCGAAGCCGCGAGCCGCGAGACGGGTATCCCGTCGCACTTCATCTTGTCGCAGGTCGCGCTGGAATCCGGCTGGGGCAAGAGCGAGATTCGGACTCCGACCGGCGAGCGCACGCACAACGTGTTGGGCGTGAAGGCCGGCGATAACTGGAAGGGCCCGACCGTCACCGCCACCACGATCGAGTACATCCACGGTCAGCCGCATCACCTGAACGAGAAGTTCCGCGTGTATGGCTCGTACAAGGAAGCTTTGCAGGATTACGCAAACGTTTTGAAGAGCAATTCGCGCTTTCAGCCCGCGTTGCGGGCGTCGAATACCGCGAACGGCTTTGCGCAAGGGATGCAAAAAGCGGGCTATGCGACCGATCCACATTACGCGAGAAAACTGCTCGCGATCATCAAGCAGATGGTGTGAGCGGCCGAAAACAGGGCGACCATCGGCGCTGGGCGGTCCATCAGGGGCACGCGCATCGACCACGATGGCGGAAAAGTCCAGCACGATGCAGGCAAAATAGCGGTCTGAAACAGGCGCAAGGAAAAAAACTCGAAAATTCGATCGATTTTCCTCAAGTTCCTGTTTGGGCCGCCGTTAAGCGTGGTGCGGCCCAGGTGCGCCTGCGAGGGATCGATCGATGAGCAATTCACTTTCCAATATCGGATTGAGCGGTATCAATGCCGCGCAATACGGGCTGACGACAACCGGCCAGAACATCAGTAATGCGACGACGCCGGGGTATAACCGGGAATCGGCGCTGCTGCATTCTGCGGACAGTCAATATACCGGTAGCGGGTATATCGGCACCGGCGTCGACGTCGAGACGGTCAAGCGCTCGTATAGCGGCGCGCTCAGCAGCCGCTTGAATGCGGCGCAATCCACCGGCAGCGCGTTGTCCACCTACAATACCGAGGCAAAATCGCTGAACGCGATCGTCGGCGATCCGACGTTGGGCGTGGCCGCGAACATGACCGGCTTCTTTGCTGCCGCGCAATCGCTGTCGGCCAACCCGTCGGACAGCGCATCGCGCTCCGCCTTGATCGGCGCAGCCAAAACGGCGGTCGACTCGATCCACTCGAGCGCAGAGCAGATGGACGCGATCCGTACCAGCGTGAACGCGCAGGTCACCGATACGGTCAGCGAAATTAATGATGCAGCGAAGTCGATTGCGAAGCTGAACAACCAGATCACTGCCGCTTCCGCGACCGGTCAGCAACCGAATAGCTTGCTCGACGAACGCGACAGGCAATTATCGACACTGAGCGGCCTGGTCAATGTCAATATGACCAAGCAATCGGATGGCTCGTACAGCGTTTTCACCGGCACCGGCCAACCGCTGGTGCTCGGTGCGAACACATTCTCGTTGTCGGCGGTACCATCGCCGACCGACGCTTCCTCCGTCACCGTGGGGTACGCCGGTGCGGATGGGGCATCGGCGTCGCAAGAAGGCGGACAGAAAGGCTATCTATCGGAAAGCACGTTGACCGGTGGCAAGCTCGGCGGTTTGTTGGCATTTCGCTCGCAGATGCTCGACCCGGCGCAGGATCAATTGGGCAAGATATCGGCATCGTTCGCCGGTGCGGTCAACGAACAGAACGCGCGCGGGATCGATTTGAGCGGCAAGGCCGGCGCCCCGCTGTTCTCGATGAGTGCGCCGGTCGTCAATGCCAATCGCCACAACGCAGGCGACGCCAAGCTGGATGCGTCATTCTCCGATCCGAAAGCGTTAACCGGCGACAATTATGTGCTTTCCTACGACGGCAAAGACTATACGCTGAAGAATCTGCGCAGCGGCACGGCGACCAATGTCAGCAATTGGCCGGCGACCGTCGATGGCGTCGAATACAAATTGAACGGCGCGATGCGGGCCGGCGACTCGTTCACGATCACGCCAACGCGCGCAGTGGGCACCTCGTTGGCGCTCGCCACGACTGATGGCAGTGTGATCGCTGCCGCCACCTCGGTCGTCGCGGCAGCGGGAACGCATAACCGCGGTACCGGCGCGGTCGAGCTGAGCGGTCTGGATCCCGCTGCCGGTGGCGGAAAGGGCGGGAACGTGAGCCTGACGTTTAACAGTGCGACCGATCCGACGACCGGTGCGGCATCGAATACATTGAACGGCTTCCCACCGAATGCCGATGTGACCGTCACGCACGGTTCCGGCAGCGACGCGGTCACGCAGACGTATAAGTCGCCCGCGAAAGACGTGCCGTTCATCGAAGGCGAAAAGCTTTCGTTCGGTGGCATGTCGGTGACCGTGAGCGGCCGTCCGAAGAATGGCGACACGTTCACGTTGTCGCACAATGCGTCGACGAGCGGCGACGGCAGCAACGCGGTCAGCATGGGCAATCTGCAGAACGCGTCGCTGGTGGGCGGCAAGCACACGTTGACGCAAAGCTATGCCGACTACGTCGATCAAGTGGGCTCACTGGCATCGCAGACGGCGATTGCGAACACCACGCAGGACACGCTGGTCAATCAGTTGAAGCTTCAACAGCAATCGGTTTCGGGCGTCAATCTGGACGAAGAAGCGGCCAATCTGATGCAATATCAACAGATGTATCAAGCGAACAGCAAGGTCATTCAGACTGCAGGGACGCTGTTCGACACGATCCTGGATATGGTCAAGTAAGGCCGCAAGCGCCTACAAGCCCACTCGCGGATCCTATCAAGGTCAAACAGGCAACCGGTTAACGTCATGCGCATCGCGACCAACACGCTGTACTCGAATAGCCTCGATACGATGGGGCATCAGCAGACGTCGCTCGTCGATCTGCAGAACCAGATCGCGACCGGCAAGCGTGTGTCGTCCGCTGCCGACGATCCGCAAGCCGCAGCGGAGACCGTGCGCCTGACGCAAGCGAACGCGAAGCTGACGCAGTACGGCGCTAATCTGTCGACCGCGAAAGCGACCTTGCAGTTACAAGACGCCACGCTCGGCAATGTGACCACGCTGGTTCAGCAAGCGCAGACGCTCATCAACAATGCCGGCGACACCTCGCTCGACAAGACCGCGCGGAGTGCGTTGGCGCTGCAAATCGAATCTGTGCGGGATCAGTTGTTGGGTGCCGGCAATGCAACCGACAGCCAGGGAAATTATCTGTTCGGCGGCTATGAAACCGCGACCGCGCCGTTTTCGCTGGATTCGAACGGGAAGGGCGTCTACACCGGCAGCCAGGGACAGCGCGCGGTGCAAGTCAACGACGGTCGCGAGATCGACATCGGCGGGGTGGGCAGCAGGATATTCCAGGGTGTGTCCACGGGTGCGAGTCGGGTCGTCTCGGTGGGCAATTCGAATGCCGGTTCCGTGACGTTCAAGCCGGTTTCCACACAGGATGCGAGCGACCCATCGTACGACGATGCGTTCTCGATCAGCTTTCAGACGGCGAAAGACGGCAAGATGCACTTTACGGTCCACGATGCGACGTCGAACACCGATGTCGTGAAGGATCAGCCGTACGTGCCGGACGCGGCCGTGAAGTTCGGTGGCCAGAGCGTCGTGTTGTCGGGCGCGCCGCACGACGGCGATACGGTGTCGATCGACAACGCGCAGTCGTCGGGAATGGATCTGTTCGAGACGCTGACGACTGTCGCGAACGCGGTCCGTTACGCGCAAAACGGATC
This sequence comes from uncultured Robbsia sp., assembly GCA_963922375.1. Classification (GTDB taxonomy): domain Bacteria; phylum Pseudomonadota; class Gammaproteobacteria; order Burkholderiales; family Burkholderiaceae; genus Robbsia. Next base: position 5,991 of record CAWUJR010000107.1, on the reverse strand, counting down.
GGAAGGGAACGCGAAGCTGACCAATGCGTTGACGACTGCAGGGTTGAAGCTGACGAATTCGCTCGATAATGTGCTGACCGTACAGGCACATGTTGGCGCGCGTGAGCAGGAAGCGAACACGCTGGCCACGCAGGCGACGGACACCGGCGTGAACTATCAGACGCAGTTATCGAATCTCACCGGCACCGATTTCGTTTCCGTGTACAGCCAGTTCTCGGAAGTGCAGAATTCGCTGCAGGCGGCGGAAAAGACGTTCATGCAGGTCCAAAATCTGTCATTGTTCGATTTGATCAAGTAAAGCGATGCCGGCAGAGCCGGCATCCGTCATCGTGTAATTTAAGAGGTGTGCATGTTGGGACGGTGTGTAGCGGTGGTCGTGGTGGTCGGTGCGTTTCTGTCGCTGGCAGGGTGCAATACGGTGGCCGGCTTCGGCCAGGACGTGTCGAGTTCGGCTCGTACCGTCCAACACGCGCTCTAACGCGTAAAGACGACGGGAACGGAATTCGACCCGACCCGAATCAGAGACAAGGCTCGCCCCCCTCTGTATGATGCTTCCGAAGCCGACCTGCTTGCGCGGATGCGTCGATGCGCGGCACGATGCAATACACTTGCATCGTCGCTGCTGAAAACGGGCTTTCCGCCCGCGATCCTTCGCGTTGAAGACCGATTAGCCCATTACGGTGCCCTAGACGATGCCTGTTTGACGGGAAACTTCACCGACATCATGCAATGGTTGGCGATGTCGGCGCAACGGTCACTCGATATCTATCTTTGCATGTTGAACCTGGGAAGACCTGCCTGACATCGTTCAGGGGATTCATTTCTGCCCCGGGCTGACAGGTCGTTGACGGCCATCGCGCGAGTAGGTAACCTTGCGCGCTGATGGTTCCCTTCATAGGGATGAAAAGGGAACGCAGTAGTGCAGCATCGGTATGACGCTGCGAGTCTGCGGCTGCCCCCGCAACTGTAAGCGGCGAGTCTGTACCATCATTGACCACTGGAGCCTGACGCTGGAAGCACGTGTGATGCGTGGCCGGCATGATGTCTCTCCGGGAAGGTCGGTACATGATGATGACCTGCGAGCCAGGAGACCTGCCATCGAACCGAGGTCTGCGCAGCCGTGTCGGGCGGGGTGTCCCGAGCCGGGCGTACCGCACGTGTGCGGTGCCAACTGCAAGGACAGCCAAGCCTCAGGATCTGTCATGTCTCTTCGTCTGCCCCGTCTGCACCCATTGCCCCGCGCTCCGGTGCCAGGAGCGCTGCGTCGCCGCGTCATCGGTATTTACAGCGTGCTCGCCGCATTCAACATCGGCGCATGGATCTGGGCTTTTATTGCATTCCATGCGCATCCTCTATTGCTCAGTACGGGCCTGCTGGCGTATGGCTTCGGCTTGCGGCATGCGGTCGACGCCGATCATATTGCGGCAATCGATAATGTCACCCGCAAGTTGATGCAGGACGGGCAACGTCCCGTCACGATCGGGTTCTTCTTTGCGATCGGGCACTCGGTGGTCGTGCTGTTGGTTGCGGCGGCGGTGGCCGCCACAGCCGCCGCGCTCGAAGGCCGTTTCGAGGCTTGGAAGGACGTCGGCGGCGTGGTGTCCACCAGCGTCTCTGCAATCTTTCTGTTTTTGATCGCCGGGATGAATATCATCATCCTCCGCGGCGTCTGGCGCGCTTTCAACCAGGTGCGAGTCGGCAAACCCTACAACGCAGACGATCTCGATTTGCTATTGAACAATCGTGGACTGCTGGCGCGGTTGTTTCGTCCGATGTTTCGTTTAGTGTCGAACCCGGTCTGGATGCTGCCGCTTGGTTTCCTGTTCGGTCTGGGCTTTGATACTGCGACCGAGGTCAGCCTGCTCGGTATCTCGGCGAACCAGGCGGCGCAGGGCATGTCGGTCTGGGTCATTTTGGTATTCCCTGTGTTGTTCGCCGCCGGCATGTCGCTGGTGGATACGACCGACGGCATCTTGATGCTGGGCGCGTACGACTGGGCGTTCGTACGGCCGATTCGCAAGCTCTATTACAACCTGACGATTACCCTGGTCTCCGTACTCGTCGCGGTTTTGATCGGCGGGATCGAAGCGTTGGGCCTGTTATCGGACAAGTTCGGTTTGAAGGGGCGGTTCTGGGACGTCATCGGCACCTTGAACGACAACTTCAACAACCTCGGCTTCGTGATCATTGGTGTGTTCCTCGCCTCCTGGATCGTCTCGTTCATTATCTACCGCGCGAAGCGATACGACGATCTGGAAACCTATCCTGCGGAGTAGGCAATCGGGGCCCCGGCCTTATCGGTAAGGCGGCCGCGGTCAGCCGCGCTCAGCCGTCGTCAGCGCGAGTGTCGGGGGCGCTCAGGCTCCAGTTCGTCGAAGCGCTTCCATCTGTACCAGGCCGCCGAGAGCAGCCAGCTGCCGACGAAAACGCCGATGATCAAATAGCCGACGAGGCCAAAATGGGCATTGAGCGTCCCGATGACATCCCAAACACCACCCGATAACTGCATTCGGTCGGCGATCAGTCCCAGTCCTTCGACGCTGGCAACCAATAGCGCGACCATGACGGAAATCGCGGTAATGGTCATATTGTAGTAAAGCTTACGGATTGGTTTGACGAATGCCCATCCGTAAGCGCCCACCATCAGAATGCTGTCGGTCGTATCGACCAGCGTCATGCCCGCGGTGAACAGTGCGGGAAATACCAGGATCGACCAAAGCGGCAATCCATCGGTCGCGCTGGCGGCGGATATGCCGAGCAAACCGACTTCCGTGGCGGTATCGAAGCCCAGTCCGAACAGAAAGCCCAAGAAGTACATCTGCCAACTCTGGGTGATCAGTCGGAAGACGGGACGAAACAGACGCGCGAGCAGTCCGCGGTCTGCCAACATCCGATCGATGTCTTCCTCTCTGAACGGCTCGCCTCGCTGAACCCGGCGAAACGCCTGAACAATCGATACGAGAATCATCAGGTTCATCCACGCGATGGCGAACAGGAACAGCGCCGACACGGCCGTGCCGATCAGGGCGCCCATTTCCTTGAACCCGGTGAATCGCGTTTGCAGCGCCATCGCGGTTGCTGCAATGCCGACGGTTGCCAACACCACGATCGTCGAATGACCGAGTGAAAACATCAATCCGATGGTCGTGGGACGTTGCCCGTTCTGCATCAACTTTCGCGTCACATTGTCGATGGCGGCAATATGATCGGCGTCCACTGCGTGCCGCAAACCGAACGCGTAGGCGAGCAGGCTGCTTCCGATCAAGAGCGGGTAGCGATGGAACGCCGCGAATGCCCATAGCCAGGCACCCGAATTAAACGCGATCAGCAGCCCGTAGAGTGTTGCCAGCCTCGCACGGAACGGCAGTGCGTCGCCGGCGAAGATCGCCGCGAGACGACGATTCATCGTACGTCCTGGATGGGCATGCGCTACACCGCGATCATGTCGCGTACGCCGCTCGCCGCCATCTCTTCTCCGGTGCCGTTGGCGACGATTTCGCCGCGCCGCATGACCCAGTAGTGATCTGCCAATTCCTGTGCGAACTCGTAATATTGCTCGACCAGTAACACCGTCATGCCGAATTCATCGACCAGACGGCGAAGCGTCCGCCCGATTTCGCTGATGATCGACGGTTGAATGCCTTCGGTCGGCTCGTCCAGAATCAGCAGTTGCGGCTCGCCCATCAACGCACGGCCGATCGCCAATTGCTGTTGCTGACCGCCGGATAAGTCGCCGCCACGCCGATGCTTCATATCGGCCAATACTGGAAACAGTGAATAGATCCGCTCGGGCACGGCTTTCGGAATTTTTTTCGACGCGGCGCCGATCAGCAGGTTTTCCTCGACGCTCAGTCGTGGAAAGATATCGCGACCTTGCGGCACATAACCCAGCCCTTTTGCGACGCGCGTGTGCGTGGCAACCCGTTCGAGCTTCTCGCCACGCCAGCTGATCGTGCCGGTACGGATCGGCGTCACGCCCATCAGGCAACGCAGCAGCGTGGATTTGCCCACCCCATTGCGGCCGAGCAGGACAGTAAGCTTGCCGTCGGGAACGGTCATCGTCACATCGCGCAGGATGTGGCTACCGCCGTAGTATTGATTCAACGACTGGACTTCAAGCATCTTTCAACGTCCCAGGTAGGATTCGATTACGCGCTCGTCGCGCTTGACGCTGTCGAGCGTTCCTTCGGCCAGGACCGATCCTTCCGCCATCACGGTGACTTTGCCGGCATCGCCCGCCAATGCCGCCACGAAGTCCATATCGTGTTCGACCACCATCATCGAACACTGGCCCCTCAGCGAGTTCAGTAGCCGCGCGAGTTCCATCGTTTCGTCATCGGTGATACCGGCGGCCGGTTCGTCCAGCAACAGCAATTGCGGTTGTTGCATCAACAGCATGCCAATCTCCAGGCGCTGTTTCTGGCCGTGGGACAGTTCGCCGGCCAGACGGTAGGCGGCATCTTCGAGCCGAATCATCGATAACACTTCTTCGATGCGCGCCTGAGCGGGCGCATCCAGTCGCGCACGGAGCGCCGCGAACCACCGCTTGTCGGATTTCATCGCGAGTTCGAGGTTTTCCCAGACCGGATGCTGTTCGAACACCGTTGGCTTCTGAAATTTTCGGCCAATACCGGCGCGGGCAATGCTCGGCTCGTCCATCCGGCGCAAGTCCAAGGTTTGACCGAGAAACACCTTGCCGGTTTGTGCGCGGGTCTTGCCGGTGATGACGTCCATCATCGTCGTCTTGCCGGCACCGTTCGGGCCGATCACGCAGCGTAATTCTCCTGCATCGATCGATAGTGTCAGCGCATTGAGTGCACGAAAGCCGTCGAAGCTGACCGTCACATCGTCGAGATACAGGATCGGCCCGTGCGACGTGTCGATCTCGTTTGGCCGCACCACATGGCCCAGACCGCTGGTCATATGCTGACCGGCGCCGCTGATCGTGTCGTCGCGACGTTCGACGGTAGAGGTATCCAGACTCATGATGCACTCCTTGAACGTGCGCGGCGGAGCAGGCCGACGATGCCTTGCGGCAGCAGTAACGGCACGATAACGAAGATAGCCCCCAGAAAGAACAGCCAGTATTCGGGGAAGTAGTTCGTAAAGACGGTTTTGGCGAAATTCACGGCGAGTGCGCCGACGATCGGTCCGATCAGCGTGCCCCGTCCGCCTACCGCGACCCAGATCGCCATTTCGATCGAGTTGCCGGGCGACATCTCGCTCGGATTGATGATGCCGACTTGCGGTACATACAATGCACCGGCAATGCCACAGAGCGCGGCCGACACGGTCCAGACGAAAAGCTTGTAACCCAACGGACTGTATCCGAGGAACATCAAGCGCGATTCACCGTCGCGAATGGCGGTAACCACCCGCCCGAGACGCGATGTGACAATCACGCGCAGCGCCAGGAAAGCCAGTATCAGTACGGCGAAGGTCAACACGAACAAGCCGACGCGGGTGTGGTCGTCGGTGATCGGAAAACTGGCGATCCGCTTGAAGTCGGTAAAGCCGTTGTTACCGCCGAAACCCGTTTCGTTACGGAAGAACAGCAGCATGGCCGCATAGGTGAGCGCTTGCGTGATGATCGACAGATACACGCCCTTCACGCGTGAGCGGAACGTGAAGAAGCCGAATACCCACGATATCACCGCGGGCACCGCAACCATCAGCACCAGCGCGTAGAACAGATGCTGCGTGCCGCTCCAATACCAGGGCATTTTGTGCCAGTCCAGAAAGACCATGAAGTCCGGTAAATCGCTGCCGTATTTGCCCTCATGACCGATTTGTCGCATCAGGTACATGCCGATCGCATAACCGCCGAGCGCAAAGAACAAACCGTGTCCCAAGCTCAGGATGCCGCAATAGCCCCAGACCAGATCGAGCGCCAGTGCGGCGATCGCATAGCACATGAGTTTGCCGGTCAGCGTGATCGCGTAGGTGGACAGATGAAAAACGCTGTCGTGCGGCACGGCCAGTGCCGATAGC
>CAWUJR010000106.1:0-9870 GCA_963922375.1 uncultured Robbsia sp. | reverse complement strand
CCCTTTGACCGCGCTCCGGCGTGACAAGCGGGAGGGTGCGCCGCGGTACGGCATCGGTCGTCGTCATAAAAACTCCTTTCAGTGTTGCAGTGCTGACACTTTTCTGTCGCACCATATTGGCTATGCCGCAACCGACTCTCGCCGGGTGGCTTACAATGTCGGACTGTCATCGACCTGCCACGCGACAAGCCGCGTTGCAGGCGTACCGGATCCCCTTTTCATGACGCTTATTGACCTCGCACGCGTGCAATCTGGCTCGCATGTCACGCTGCATTACCGTTTGTCACTCGCGGAGGGCATTGACATCGTCAACACCTTCGTCGAAAAGCCCGCCACGTTGTTATTGGGTGCGGGGCAGTTGGCCCCTTCCCTTGAAGACATTTTGATAGGGATGAAGAGCGGGGACCATTCTGTCTTTCAGCTGCCTGCCGAACAGGCATTCGGCCCCCGAAATCCTGAGTTACTGCAATGGGTGTCGATGGCGACGTTGCGCGCAAACAGTATGGTCGGTGAGGATTTCTCGCCGGGCGATCTGATCGAGTTCAACGCGCCTAGCGGTGGCCAGTACGCCGGCGTGCTGAAAGAGATCACGGAGACGTCGGCGCTATTCGATTTCAATCATCCGCTGGCGGGCCAAGCGTTGACGTTCGAAGTCCAAATCATCGGCATTCTTTGAGCGTGTGTTACCAAATTTATCCCTTGGGGAAATGATATGAGCGCTGATATGAGCGTGGCGGCAAACCAGAACGAAGCGCGCAGCGACGCACAACAACGCGCAGGCGATGCAGGTGAGACGCCGGTGGCCGACGGTGAGATCGTCCTCGCGCAACCGCGTGGGTTCTGCGCCGGTGTGGACCGTGCGATCGAGATCGTCGAGCGCGCGATCGCCATGTTCGGTGCGCCGATCTACGTGCGGCATGAGATTGTCCATAACGCGTACGTGGTGCAGGATCTTCGGCAGAAGGGCGCCATCTTCATCGAAAACCTCGAGGATGTCCCTTCCGGTAACACGCTGGTTTTCAGCGCGCATGGCGTGTCGAAGGCGGTCCGGGCGGAAGCCGAATCGCGCGGCTTACGCGTATTCGACGCGACCTGCCCGCTGGTGACGAAAGTGCACGTCGAAGTGGCCAAGATGCGTGCCGACGACTTCGAAATCGTGATGATCGGCCACAAGGGGCACCCTGAAGTGGAGGGGACGATGGGGCAAGCACCGGCCGGCATGTATCTGATCGAGAGCGCGGAAGATGTCGACACGCTCGAAGTCAATGACCCCGACAAGTTGGCGCTGGTGACGCAAACGACGCTGTCAGTCGACGATGCCGCCCACATCATCGCGGCGCTGAAGGCGCGCTTCCCGAATGTGCGTGAGCCGAAGAAGCAGGACATCTGCTATGCGACGCAGAACCGCCAGGACGCCGTGAAGTTCATGGCACCGCGGTGCGATGTCGTGATCGTCGTGGGCAGTCCCAACAGCTCGAATTCGAGCCGGCTGCGGGAACTGGCCGAGAAGCTGGGCGTGCCGGCCTTCATGGTCGACGCACCGGAGCAGCTCGATCCGTCCTGGTTCGTCGGAAAGAAGCGCATCGGTGTGACCGCTGGTGCTTCTGCGCCTGAGGTGCTGGCGCAGTCAGTAATCGCCCGGATCCATGAATTCGGTGTGCGCAGCGTGCGTCCGCTCGAAGGTATCGAAGAAAATATCTCGTTCCCGCTGCCGCGTGGATTGAGCTGATCACTCGACGTTTCGCTTTTTCGTCGTTCGCCGCTCTTCACTCGCGCGCAGGTATCGGCCCGCTGTCCTGTATGTTGCCGCTCCCTGCGCCGCCGATCGTCAAGCGGTGGCGCCGCCCGCCGCTCTCGCTGCTCGCTGCCGCAGTGAACGTCGCCATTCCTTTTTCCGCCTAGCAGTTTCCCGCAATGCGTCGATCGCAACAGCGCGATAGTGCGTATACGTCCCCGCGTATGAGGGGTGCGGAACGTAGAACGGCTGTTGTACCTCAAAGAAATTTAGAGTAATTGCTCTAAATAACGCACGGTGCGTGTGTCTCGTCTCGGGCGTCTTTATGCACCCTATCGGGGCGTAATCGACCGGGCACGGTGGATGCCTGTCTTTATGGTGCGCTTTTCGCAGGAATAAAAGCGCCGCCGACGTTAGTACTTTCCCTCATTATGAAAAGATTGTTATGCACCAATTGGGTGCCCTGAAGCGTGTGGGGTATGCACCGCTTTGCGTTATGGCGTTGCAACCCGGTTTTTTTACTGTTGCAACCATTGAATATCGGGGTTGCAACCAATATTGCGCGCCTATTAAATAAAGGTACAATTCGCCCGTTTTCAAGGACAGACCTATTGCTACACGGTCGCGCGCGGCGGGTTTCATGCAAGTTCGATTCTGCCAGCGGTGTTCTTGTTACCTTCGCCGCGAAGATGGCGAGAGACAAGCGGTCCGCGGCGAACGGACAACGTAATTTCGGGGGAACCGATATGGGCAGCATCGTCGTTTCGGCAAGCCGATATCGTGCAGATCACGTCTTGATCGACCGATCCCACCTATACAACAAGCTCACCGTCTTTTCAGCGTGGTGCTTTCGTTAAGAGAGCGCCACGGCCGAACGGGCAAGTGGTTCCCATCCGGGATGCAGTGGCAACCCGGAGAAAGCGGTAAAGAGGTAAGCGCTGGTCAGCGGCAGCGCGCGGGGAGGGGCGGTTCTACCCTCTACCTTTGCGGGTTGCCGGTTTTCTAGGGGAAACGGTCGAGGGTGGCGTTGCATGACGATGCCCCCGACCCACCGTAATCTGCAATAGTCGGCGGTTCTAGGAGTAGTGAATGGATACCTTCATCCAGCAGCTCATCAACGGGCTGGTAGTCGGCAGCATCTACGCGATCATCGCGTTGGGCTATACGATGGTGTACGGGATTCTCGGCATCATCAATTTCGCCCATGGCGATGTCCTGATGGTCGGTGCGATGGTCGCACTGTCTGCCATCAACGTATTGCAGGCCCATTTCCCGCACATGAGCATGGTGCTGACGCTGATCATCGCGCTCGTCATCGCGGCCATCGTGTGCGCACTGGTCGGCTATACGATCGAGCGTGCTGCTTACCGTCCGCTGCGGGGTGCACCGCGACTGGCACCGCTGATCACCGCCATTGGCGTGTCGATCCTGCTGCAGACGATCGCAATGATGATCTGGGGCCGTAATCCGCTGATGTTCCCGCAGTTGCTGCCCACGGACCCATTGAATGTGATCGCCCCGACCGATACGACGCCGGGTGCGGTGATCTCAGGCACTGAAATCATCATCATCGTGGTGGCATTCCTGGTGATGGGCGGTTTGCTGCTGCTGGTGAACAAGACGCGCTTGGGTCGCGCGATGCGCGCCACGTCGGAGAATCGCAACGTCGCCGGCCTGATGGGCGTGAACCCGAACTTTGTGATTTCGGTGACGTTCATGCTGGGTTCGGCCTTGGCGGCACTGGCTGGTGTGATGATCGCTTCGGAATACGGTAACGCTCACTTCTATATGGGCTTCTTGCCTGGCATGAAGGCTTTCACGGCAGCGGTGTTGGGGGGTATCGGTAATTTGGGCGGTGCAATGGTCGGTGGGATTCTGCTTGGGCTGATCGAGCAGCTGGGTGCCGGCTACATCGGTGGTCTGACCGGAGGCGTGTTCGGTAGTAATTATCAGGACGTGTTCGCCTTCATCGTCCTTATCATCGTTCTGGTGTTCCGTCCGTCCGGCCTGCTCGGCGAACGTGTCGCAGATCGCGCTTAATCCTGGGGACATTTACGATGCCATCCATTCCTCCGATTCAAACGACCAACGAGTTGACGCCGCATAAGCAAAGCGCGAAGTCGCGCATCGGCTATCTGGTGTTGGCCGTGCTCGTGATCGCCGCGCCGATGCTGATCGGTTCCGCTGGCGGTAACTACTGGGTTCGTGTGCTCGACTTCGCGATGCTGTACGTGATGCTGGCGCTCGGCCTGAACGTGGTGGTCGGCTTTGCCGGTCTGTTGGACTTGGGCTATATCGCGTTCTATGCGGTGGGTGCCTACATTGCAGCATTACTGACGTCGCCGCAGCTATCTCAGAATTTCGCGTTCTTCGCGCATATCTGGCCGACGGGACCGCATTTCTCCATCTGGCTGATCGTGCCGATCGCGGCAGCGGTTGCTGCGATTTGCGGCATCCTGCTAGGTGCACCAACGCTGCGCCTGCGCGGCGACTATCTGGCGATCGTGACGCTTGGTTTCGGTGAAATCGTTCGGATCTTCATGAACAACATGGACCGTCCGATCAACATCACGAACGGTCCGAAGGGGATCACGGGCGTCGCGCCGGTGCACCTGTTCGGAATGGACTTCTCGCAGTCTTACCATTTCCTCGGTTTTGATTTCTCGCAGGTCTACCTGTATTACTACCTGTTCGTGGTGTTGTCGCTGGCTGTGGTCTTCATCTGCACGCGCTTGCAACACTCGCGTATCGGTCGCGCATGGGCAGCCATTCGCGAAGACGAGATCGCTGCAAAGGCGATGGGCATCAACACTCGCAACGTGAAGCTGCTGGCATTTGCGATGGGTGCGTCGTTCGGCGGTGTGTCGGGTGCGATGTTCGGTTCGTTCCAGGGTTTCGTCTCGCCGGAATCGTTCACGTACTGGGAATCGGTCGTGGTGTTGGCATGCGTGGTGTTGGGCGGTATGGGCCACATTCCGGGCGTGATCCTGGGTGCGGTGCTGCTGTCGATCTTCCCGGAAGTGCTGCGTACGACGATGGGTCCGATTCAGCACTTCCTGTTTGGCCACAATGTGGTCGACGTCGAAGTGATCCGCCAGCTGATCTACGGTCTGGCGATGGTGCTGATCATGCTGTTCCGTCCGGACGGCATGTGGCCGGCGCCGAAGCATGAGGACCGGGTTGCCCGGATCGCTAAACGCAACAAGACGATTCGCGCGTAAGCGTGGGGCCATCGGAGCAGCTGAAAAAATGAGCGATAACAAAGTTCGCCTGTTTATCAAGGGCGTGAACAAGCGGTTCGGCGGCCTGCAGGCACTGTCGGACGTGGGCATGCAGATCATGGAAGGCCAGATCTACGGTCTGATCGGCCCGAACGGCGCGGGAAAAACGACGTTCTTCAACGTGGTGACGGGGCTCTATGAGCCGGATTCGGGCGAATTCGTGCTCGACGGCAAGACCTATAAGCCAACCACCGTGCATGAAGTGGCGAAGGCGGGTATTGCCCGTACGTTCCAGAACATTCGCTTGTTCGGCGGCATGACCGCACTCGAAAATGTGATGACCGGTCGCCACGTGCGGACCAAGCAAGGGCTGATCGGTGCGGTGTTCCGCACGCCGGCCGAGCGCCGTGAAGAGCGTGAAGTGAAAGAGCGCGCGATCGAGCTGCTGGAATATGTCGGTGTCTCGAAATATGCGGATTACACGGCACGCAACCTGTCGTATGGTCACCAACGTCGTCTCGAAATCGCGCGCGCCTTGGCGACCGACCCGAAGTTGCTGGCACTGGATGAACCCGCGGCGGGTATGAATGCAACGGAGAAGGTCGAACTGCGCGAGCTGCTCGACAAGATTCGCGCCGACGGTCGAACCATTCTGCTGATCGAGCATGATGTGAAGCTGATGATGGGGCTGTGCGACCGGATCACCGTGCTCGATTATGGCAAGGTCATTTCCGAAGGCTTGCCGCAAGACGTGAAGAACGATCCGAAAGTGATTGAAGCGTATCTGGGCGCTGGGGGCCACTGATGAGCGAAGCAATGTTGTCTATTCAGGGCCTGCAAGTCGCCTACGGCGGTATTCAGGCGGTCAAGGGCGTGGACATGGAAGTGCACCAGGGTGAACTGGTGACGCTGATCGGTGCCAACGGCGCGGGTAAGACCACGACGATGAAGGCGATCACCGGACTTCAATCGTTCCGTGGCGGCGACATCAAGTATCTGGGCAAGTCGATCAAGGGTGTCGCGCCGTACGACCTGCTGAAGGTCGGTCTGGCGATGGTGCCGGAGGGCCGGGGCATTTTCTCGCGTATGACGATTCTCGAGAATATGCAGATGGGTGCCTATCTGCGCAACGACACTGCCGCGATCAAGAGCGATGTCGAGCGTATGTTCGGTTTCTTTCCGCGGCTGAAAGAGCGTCAGTCACAGTTGGCGGGCACGTTGTCGGGCGGCGAACAGCAGATGTTGGCGATGGCGCGCGCGCTGATTAGCCGGCCGAAGCTGTTGCTGCTGGACGAGCCGTCGATGGGTCTGTCGCCAATCATGGTCGACAAGATCTTCGAAGTGGTTCGCGAAATCTCGTCCGAAGGCTTGACGGTGTTGCTGGTCGAACAGAATGCGCGTCTGGCGCTGCAAGCCGCCACGCGTGGGTATGTGATGGACTCCGGTCTGATCACGATGACCGGTCAGGCAAGCGATATGTTAAACGATCCGAAGGTGCGTGCCGCGTATCTGGGCGAGTAACCGGCAACAGACGAGCAAGACGGCAGCAGGCGAGCAGCGGACGGGTATCAAGCGTCGCTGTAGCGTTTGTTGCCGAGTGGTGCGCCAAATAGCGTTGAGCGCGCGTTATGCACTGCCGGTTCGTCGTTGATTCTCGCGACCGAAAAAAACAGGGACCGATTATCGTCGGTCCCTGTTTTTTTTTCCGTCCAGCGTGAAAATCCCCGACTGGATGACCTTAGATCACGGCATCGATGGCTTGGCGCAATAGCGTCAGCATGTCGTCGATCTCTTCGGTCGTGACATTGAGCGCCGGCATGAAGCGCAGGAGATTCGGACGTGCGGCATTGATCAGCAAGCCGGTGGGTTCGAGCAAACGGGCCTTTTCGACAATCTCTGGGCCGATGTCGCGTCCGAGCAGCAACGCGCGCAGCATGCCTTCACCGCGCTCGCCCTGGAAGTCGTAGTCGGCCGATAGCTCCAGCAACGCCTGACGTAGATATTCGCTCCGCTCACGGACCCCTTCGAGGAACCCGGGCGCGGTCAGTCGGCTTACGACTTCGAAACCGATTGCCGTCATGACCGGATTGCCGTTGTACGTACCGCCCTGGTCACCCGCGACAAACACGCAGACCTCGTCCTTTGCCAGCAGCGCTGCCAACGGATAGCCGCCGCCGATGCCCTTGGCGAGCGTCATGATGTCGGGTTCGATGCCGGACAATTGATAGCCGAACATCTGACCGGTGCGTCCGCAACCGGTTTGCACTTCATCGACGATCAGCAGCACGTTGTGCTTACGCGTGAGTTCGCGCAATTCGCGCATGAACTCGACCGTTGCCGGAATCACGCCGCCTTCCCCCTGGATGGGCTCGAGCATCACCGCAGCGGTGTTCGAGGTAATCAGCTTTTCGACGGAGGCAATATCGTTCAGGTCCGCTTTCGGAAAACCCGGTACCTGCGGGGCATAGATCGTGTCCCAACCCGGCTTGCCGCTCGCCGACATCGTCGCGATCGTGCGGCCGTGAAAGCTGTGATCGAACGTGATGATCTCGAATGCGCCGTTCTTGTTCTTCTGGCCCCATTTCCGCGCGAGCTTGATGGCGCCTTCATTCGCTTCAGCGCCGCTGTTCGCGAAGAAGACCTTGTCGAAGCAACTGACCGACGTCAGCTTTCCTGCCAGACGCGCCATCGGCTCGTTGTAATACGCAGGGCTCGGATTGATCAACTGGCGCGCCTGACGATCCGATGCTGCAATCATGCCGTCGTCGCAATGTCCGAGCGTATTGACGGCCCAGCCCTGGATGAAATCCAGATATCGCTTGTCGTTATTGTCGAACAGCCAGGAACCCTTGCCGCGAGTGAAAACGATCTCTGGGCGATTCGTGATGTACATCAGCGAGTCGGTCGGATATTCCTGGAATTTCATCAGCGGCTCCACAGCGGAAAAAAACGGCAACTACAAAAAAGGCGGGACGCTGGGCGAAAGCGTGCCAGGTCTCGCACTCAGCTATCTCAATTGACTATTCCGCTTCGCTCTTTCGACATCGCTACTCAACATAGCGACTCGAGTTCGCAAGCGATCTCGGCTCAGCCGTCTCACGACGACGGCCTTCAGTCCACCGCATTGGCCAGATCGGCCTCGCTGGTGAAGGCATCGGCATAAAACTCGTCCGCTGGCAGGCCGTGGTGCGCAGTAAAGTCACGCAATGCAGACTCCACCATCACTGGCGCGCCGCAGGCATACACCTGATACGCCGACAAGTCGGGCAGGTCCTGGATCACCGCGTGATGCGCATAACCAGTGCGACCGGTCCAGCCATCCTGGTCGGTCGGTTTCGACAGCACCGGCACGAAGCGGAAGCCAGGCAGATCTGCCTGCCACTGCTGCGCCATCTTTTCAAGATACAGGTCCGGCCGGGTACGGGCGCCCCAGTATAGCGAGATAGGGCGCGTAATCTTCTTGAAGATCGCATGCTCGACGATCGCCTTGATGGGGGCGAAGCCCGTTCCCGTCGCCAGCAGCACGATCGGCTTTTCGCTGTCCTCACGTAGGAAGAACGTCCCCAGCGGTGCTTCAAAGCGAAGGATGTCGCGTTCTTTCATCGTGGAGAAGACGTGATCCGTGAATTGTCCGCCCGGCAAATGACGGATGTGCAATTCGAGCGGGCCTTCCGCATGCGGCGGCGTCGCGATTGAATAGGCGCGACGCTTGCCGTCCTTCATGATGAATTCGAGATATTGCCCTGCCATGAATTGCAGACGCTCATTGGCAGGCAACTGCAAACGCACGATCATCACGTCGTCGGTGGCACGTTCAAGCCCATTCACGCGGCACGGCAGCTTCTTCACCTGCATGTCGCCGATACCGGCGATCTCGCGAACCTGGATTTCCAGATCGGTATTGGCCTCGGCACAGCAGAGCAATGCGAAGCCCCGGGTTTTCTCGTCGTTCGCGAGCGCGGAGGACGAATGCGGCGCTTGTTCGACGTTGCCATCGAGCACTTGCCCCTTGCAGGAGCCGCACGCGCCGTTTTTGCAGCCATAGGGCAGTCCCACGCCTTGACGCAATGCGGCGGCCAGAATCGTTTCGCCGGCGTCGGCCTGGAATTGTCGGCCGCTCGGCCGGATCGTCACGTTGAAGCTCATCTTGATATGCTGTGCCCGTTCATTCAACAAGCGACAGTAGTGAGACAGGATGGGCACGCCTTTTGCGCCGATGCGACCCGCCTGTCCCACTGTGCTGCCGCGCTACAATGCGTATTATGCGTAATATGATTCCAACGCGTTCGCTGCGTCGTCCTCGCGTCGTGATCGTCGGTTGCGGCGATGTCGCTAGCCGAATGATCCCGCTGTTGTCGCGACCGTTCAAACTATTTGCGCTTAACCGCCAGGCACCGGGCGCCGACCGTACGCGTCACCTGCGCGATGCCGGCGTCGTATCGGTGTCCGGCGATCTGGACGACCGCAACACGTTGCGTCGGATCGGCGCGCTTGCCGCGTCGGCTGCCGGCGTGTTCCATTTTGCGCCTCCGCCTTCCGTTTCGAACACCGATCTTCGTACGCGAGCATTCATTGCGGCGGTGGCCGCGCACCGTGCCGGCGCCAGATCGATGACCCGGTCGACGACCCGATTGGCCTCGTCCAGGGCAATCGCCGCTTCGTCGATGAAATTTGCCAATATTGTAACCGACACCGGTCCCCGTCAACGGCCACTGCGCGCTCACGGGCGTCGAATTTTGCCGGTGCGGTCCCTGCTGCCCGGGCAGCGGCCCCAGCCAGGGCAGCGCGGCGCATTGCGGATCGTCTATGCGAGTACGACCGGTGTGTATGGCGACTGCGCAGGCGCGCTGATCGACGAGACGCGCGCGGTCAACCCGGCCAATGCGCGCGCGATACGACGGGTCTCCGCAGAGC
>CAWUJR010000105.1:0-9898 GCA_963922375.1 uncultured Robbsia sp. | reverse complement strand
TCGAAGCGGTCGGGCACCGCGCCCCTACGTCGTCGGCACGCTACGGCGGCACTGGTAGCGTGCGCGTATCTGACCACGCCGCTCGGTATAGGCAAAGCATTAGCAGCGCCGCGCGACAGCGCATTGTCCGAAGGCGCGCTTCTGAATCTCATCTCGCTCGCGTCCGAACGCCTGAGCAACGCCCGCACGGTCGCCGAGTGGAAGTGGGCGCATAAGCAGCAGATAGACGATCCGACGCAGGACGCAAACGGACTGGACGACTTACTAAAATTGGTGCCGCGCTTCGGCATCGATCCGGCGTTTGCCACCACCTTCTTCCATGATCAATTCGCGGCCAGTCAACAGGTTCAGACTGCCCTGCTGGCCCAATGGAAAAAAGGCAGCCCAGCCGATACGCCCGCCCCCTCGGCATTGGAATCGGCCCGGAGCGACATCTATCGGACTTCACAGTCCCTGCTCTCAGCGCTCGCGCGAACTCAACCGATCCGCAGCCAAGCCGACTGCCCGGTCATCCTCTCGCATGCCTTAGTCCGCTGGAACACGCAAATGACCTCGCCCGATGCCATCGAGCAATCGGCGCTGGAACGCGCACTCGAACATGTCTGCATCGGGGGTATCGGCGGGACCGCTTGAGCGCATTGCATCATGCGAGCGATAGGCCCGCGTCGTGCTTGCTAAACGGTCGCCCCTTCGCATCTGCGCGGGGAGCGTCATCCTCAACAAACTAACCGACCACGGGGCGAACAGCGCTTCCGCCGTTGGCAAATCAGCGGCAGAGTCGCCGGCCAAACCAGTCCATCACTAACACGAACGGCAGCGACATTGCGGTAAACAGCGTCAATAACACTGTCCAACCCCACGCGTTGGACGGATGCGCGAGCGCATAGCGTTGTCGCTCCGCCCCGCGATCGAACAAATACTGCGTATCCGGACCAATGGCGGGGCGCGATGCTATACCCACGTCAGCACTGGCCACGACAGACCGCTCATTACTATCGACATCCAATGCGAGCGCACGCGATCGCGCCGCCGCCGCGTCGTATGCCGCATCCGCATAGTGCGCATTCACTGCCAACGTCGCAGCGGATGCCCCCACTATCCACAGCAGCGTGACGCGC
Organism: uncultured Robbsia sp.; assembly: GCA_963922375.1. Classification (GTDB taxonomy): domain Bacteria; phylum Pseudomonadota; class Gammaproteobacteria; order Burkholderiales; family Burkholderiaceae; genus Robbsia. The sequence goes on along the minus strand of CAWUJR010000105.1, from coordinate 8,780 downwards.
ATTCGCCAAGAATGCAGCCAAGGCCGATCCATCCCCATTGGGTCCATTCCTATTCAAAGAGGCCGAAGACGCTCGGCCAACTTTGAATATTACATCGAATGCCCCGTGCCTTCCGGTACGTCATCGTACTCAGAGGTATCCCGCTCAGCCCCGGCGCGCACGATCGCATAAGCGACAAAAGCGAGGACCAACTGCACCACGATGATAGCAAGTAAAAATTTCCACACGGCAGTTCTCGATGTCAGATATTGAAAATTAAAACCGTCTAGGTGCATTTATACAGCAATCTGATTCCGTATGCTATGCGGCTTAACGATGAAATCTCAAAGGTATGAGAAAGAAATGCCTCCCCTATGCTGGACAAGGGTTTCCGCGTACATAAGGCACCATTTTCATGTCTCATTTTTGCATCATCAAGACAATTTCCAGTAAAACGTTCTGGGTATTTACCACTAAGGCGGGACAGGTAAATTTTACTTATATGAGATTATATTCATTCGCTCATTCGATTATTTCGTAGGCGATGGGGTTAACCTCAGTTGTAACATTGTGTTGCCCGTTTATCATGGGGCTATCGCGGTTTTCAGCTTCACTTACAGCTTCATGCCGCATGTCTCGATGGAGGACACCATGATGAATGGATTGACCAAGGCGCTGGCTCACCTCTCTCATGCACTCGGCGGCGGCTCGGCGGACCGAGATGAACGTGTCAAAGCTGACGAAACGCCGTCTTCGACGCCGCACTGGCACGGCGACCATTGGCAAAACCTGCTCGCCTGCCCGATGGACGCGCGGCGCTATATATTAGAAGACTGGACCCAGGCGTTCGAGCGCTTTGACGGCGCGGACGATGAGGCGCGAATCGACTCTTTCTCCGGGCGCCCCATTCGCCACTACAACTGAACGCACCGCTGTTGCTATTTCGCCTCTAATCCGTTGTACCGAAGCAAATTTGAGGAAAAAAGCTCGCCAAGACTGGCGAGCTTTTTTCGTTTTTGGTAAGCCTTCATTCACCCGACAAAGCTTTCGTAATTTTTGCCAAAGCAACAATAAGCTGTTTCAGCCGGCTTAAATCACTTAAAAAAGGTTGCGTCAAGGCAACAAAAGGACGCGTGATGGTAACAAGCGTCTCAAATTAACTTTTGTATGTATATGTTTTAAAAAGGATAAAAATTTATCGATGCGTTTGTTCCTAAATTCGAAATACAACATTTCTCATTTAGGAATGGCCCGCCCGAAGTCGAATCCTTACACTCTCCTTGTCTGCAAACAGCCTCGGACACCAACAGGCGGCCCATAGCGGCACGGGATTGTTGCGTAAGATGCTCGGCACCCGAACCGACAAAAGATCGGAGCTGCCGAGTCCGGGGACTACGCTACTGATTATTCATGGAGTGAGAACGTAATGAAAAAGACTCTCGCCGTTGTCGCACTGACCGGCATCTTCGCGTCGGCCGCGCACGCACAAAGCAGCGTAACGTTGTACGGTTTGATCGACTCCAGCGTTATGTGGACGAACAATACAGGCGCCACGCGCACCAGCGGCGGCGGCAGCCGCTTCGCACTGAACAGCGGCACGATCAACGGTAGCCGTTGGGGCCTGCGCGGTGCAGAAGATCTGGGCGGCGGTTTGAAGGCTATTTTCCAATTGGAAAACGGCTTCAGCGTGGCCAACGGCACGAATCTGCAACAAGGTCGCGAATTTGGTCGTCAAGCGTTCGTCGGCTTGTCGAGTTCGCAATTCGGTACGGTGACGCTCGGTCGCCAATATGACTCGGTCGTCGACTATCTGGCACCGCTGTCGCTGACCGGTGGCGGCTACGGCGGCACGATCGCCGCGCACCCGTATGACAACGACAACTTGAACAACTCGTTCCGGATCAGCAACTCGATCAAGTACAGCAGCGTCAACTACAACGGGCTGAAGATCGGCGGTCTGTACGGCTTCTCGAACACCACCGGCTTCTCGAACGATCGCGCGTACAGTGGCGGCCTGTCGTACGCCTACGCCGGCTTCAATTTCGCCGCTGGCTACTTGCAGCTGAACAATTCGCAGAGCTCGGCCGCGAATCTGACGGGCGCAGTGAGCGATGCGACCATCGCAGCCGCACGTCAGCGCACGTATGGTGCAGGCTTGAACTACGCGTTCGGCCCGGCCGTGGTGGGTTTCGTGTTCACGCAGAGCAAGTTCGACGGCGCGGCAAACGGTACGGCGGTGACGTCGACGATCGCGGCGATCCCGGTTGGCGCGTATGTCCGCTTCAACAACTACGAGTTGAACGCACGCTACAGCATCACGCCGGCGTGGAATGTGTCGGCCGAATACACGTACACGCAAGCACGTGAATCCGGTTTCGCTGCAGGCGGCGAATCGTCGCCGAAGTTCCACAGCGCAACGTTGATGACCTCGTACTCGCTGTCCAAGCGTACCGACGTCTACCTGGTTGGCGAGTACCAACGCTTCTCGGGTACGAACTACCTGGGTGGCGCGTGGATCAACTCCGCGAACGCTTCGGGCACGGCATCCAGCAGCAACAAGCAAGTTGCCGCAGCAGTCGGTATCCGTCACCGCTTCTAAGCACACGCCGAAGTCCCGGTCCAACAATCGGGATCACGACGAAAAAAGGCGCACCCTGTCGGGTTGCGCCTTTTTTTATTTCAATCTCCGAGTCGCTGATCTACGACGCGACGTCGCTGCCGCAGCATCGGTCGGACAGACTACTGCCGCGGCACCGATTTGATATCGCCAATTTCGCCGTCGGGGGAGGCACTTTGGCCCACATCGTAGCTAGGCAGTGCACTCCGCGCCAATTCGAGCAAGCGAATCAACTCGCGCACGTCATCCGGCCCCGCCTCTTCGGGATGTTGCTTCAAACGATCGATATCCAGCATGCGCTCCGCTCCACAACAGGTCAGGCCTAAACAGGCAACTTGGTCAGTCTAGCAGGCTTCGCCGTGCGGCCGCCCGTCACGACGCCTCGCTGCGCAGCGACCGAGCGTTAGCCAAACGGCCAAAGGCGCGCCGCACGCAAGACGGATGGACGAAAAAAAACCCGAATGCAATAAGCATCCGGGTTTTCTTAACGAATATTTGGTGCGGCTGGCAGGATTCGAACCCACGACCCCTTGGTTCGTAGCCAAGTACTCTATCCAACTGAGCTACAGCCGCACAACGTGAACCGGCGACCCGGTAATGCGCCCTACTAAACCGATTTACTACTTTACTTGAAGCTTGTTTGCCACTTTACGCAGACCGGGCCTGCAGCCCTGCCGCGACCAACAGTTCGGCCAGCACAGCGGACATGCCGCCTTCATGTGCCTCGGCTTTCTCTTGCAGTTGCTTGATCAATTCGCTGTCCAGCTTACAGGCAAACGGCACCAGGCCTTTTTCCTGATCCAGACGACGTTGCTCACGCTTATCCAACTTGGGCTGCGCAGCAATCTGACCAAACCGCGTCGAACTACCACTATTCTTCAGGCCATTCGTCAACTTCAGGCCCTTGTTCTTTTCGATGTCGAACTTATTCACGCTTAGCTCCGAAGCAGCGAAAGAACAAAGGCCTGGGTGTTTTAGCACCTAGGCCTTTGATTTACTGCAGTATTACTGGTGCGGCTGGCAGGATTCGAACCCACGACCCCTTGGTTCGTAGCCAAGTACTCTATCCAACTGAGCTACAGCCGCACGACTTGGAGACGTAATTATAGCCATCTCGCGAAAAAAGGAAAGTACTTTTTAAAGAATTTTGTCTTTGCCGCACAGCAGGCCCATCGGCCGGCCTCTCGCGTTGGCATCGCACCGACGCGAACGATTGGTGTAACCTGAAATCAAACCCCAACAGGCGTTGCGCTTTGCAACTCCCTCTTCGATCGATAGATGGCTGGCGAGTTCGCGCCGGCAGTAGGCAAAGTATGAACAAAGCATTTGTGAAAGAGTCCACGCAGGACGACGACGACGATCTGGATACCGCCGCCCCGCCGATTCCAGCCGGTGCAAAGAACTATATGACGCCGGCAGGCCATCGCGCCATGCGCGACGAATTGCTTCGACTATTGGATGTCGACCGCCCCGAGGTGGTCAAGCTGGTGTCGTGGGCCGCATCGAATGGCGACCGCTCGGAGAACGGCGACTATATCTATGGGAAGCGTCGACTGCGCGAGATCGATCGGCGCATCCGCTTCTTGACGAAGCGATTGGATCTCGCCGAAGTCGTCGACAGTAGTCGGCAGGAGAATGTCGACCAAGTTTTTTTTGGTGCGACCGTCCTATACGCCAATCGTGCAGGCGACGAGGTCACCGTGACGATCGTCGGCGTCGACGAGGTCGATCTGGATCGTGGCTTTATCAGTTGGATTTCGCCGGTCGCCCGAGCGTTGGTAAAAGCGCGGGTCGGTGACACCGTCATGCTGCAGACGCCGGCAGGAGCGGAGCAGCTTGACATCCTCGATGTCCATTATCCGTTCCCCGAAGCGTGACAGCGCGCCTGGCGACACCGTCACGCTTCGAGACTAGAAATCCGACCGTTCGCGATTGACCCGCACGCCCAGTGCATCCATCCGGCCGGCGTGCGTCTCTTCGCTCGGCTTCTCACGTGTAATACGCATCACGTCCGGGTTCGTCCGCACCCGCCGCATGACATTGGCCAGATGGACACGGTCGCTCACCTGAATAATGAAGCGCAGCGTGGTGGACTCCTGCTCGATATTCTCATCCATGGCGACATGAACGATATTGGCCGCCGTGGTGATATCGGCCGCAACACGGGCGAACACGCCCTTCGTGTTGTTGACCAGCACCCGTACGCCGACCTCGAACAAGCGACCCGGTTGCGGTGCCCAGGCCACATCGATCCATCGGCTCGGATCGCGATGATGGATGCGCCGTGCATTCCGGCAGTCAGTGGTGTGGATCGCCATACCCAGGCCGATGCCGATATAGCCCATGATGTCGTCGCCCGGTATTGGACGACAACACGGCGACAACTGCACCGCCATGCCTTCCGTGCCGGTGATCACCACCGGTGGCCCCCCGCTCGATCCAATCGGCGACAAGCCGCCCAGCGGATCGACGCGGCCACCGTCGTCATCGGCTTCCTGCCCGCTCATCAACACTTCGATGCGCTTGGCCATCACCGCCGCGAAGCGCCGGCCCAGGCCAATGTCAGCGAAAATTTCCTGGCGTGTCTTATTACCGGTCCACTGGCCCAGCTTTTCCCAGACTTCCGGCGTCACACTGCCGAGTGACAAGCCATACACCTTCAACGATTGTTCGACCAGACGTTCGCCAAGCTGCATCGACTCATTGAAGCGCATCGTCTTCAAATAATGCCGAATTGCCGAGCGCGCCTTGCCGCTACGGACAAAGCCCAGCCACGCCGGATTCGGCTTCGAATACGGTGCCGTGATGACCTCGACGATATCGCCGCTCTTCAACTCGGTGCGCAACGGCAGCAACTCGTTGTTGATCTTGACGGCCACGCACTGGTTGCCCAGCTCGCTGTGGACCGAATAGGCGAAATCCAATGCCGTCGCACCGCGAGGCAACGCCATGATCTTCGACTTCGGCGTGAACACATAGACCGCATCTGGAAACAGATCGATCTTCACGTGTTCGAGGAATTCCGTCGAATCTCCCGCCTCGGACTGCAAGTCGAGCAGTGACTTCAACCACTGGTGCGCCCGCGCCTGCACATCGTTCAGATCGGCACTGCCGTTCTTGTACAGCCAATGTGCGGCGACCCCGGATTCGGCGATCTCGTGCATCGATCGCGTCCGGATCTGGAATTCGATCGGTGTGCCGAACGGCCCCACCAATGTCGTGTGCAACGACTGGTAGCCATTCACCTTCGGAATGGCGATGTAATCTTTGAACTTGCCTGGCACCGGCTTGTACAGCGCATGCAGCGCACCGATGCACATATAACATTCGATCGACTCTTCGACCACGACACGGAAACCGTAGACGTCCAGTACCTGGGAGAACGACAACTGCTTGTCGCGCATCTTGTGGTAAATGCTGTAGATCGTCTTCTCGCGGCCGGTGACCTCGGCCTGTATATGCGCATCACCCAGCGATTGCTGAACCGCTTCGAGAATCTTGCTCACCACCTCGCGCCGGTTGCCGCGCGCTGCTTTGACGGCCTTGAACAACGTTGCGTAACGCACCGGGTTGAAATTCGCGAAACTGAGATCTTGCAGTTCGCGATAGGTATTGTTCAACCCGAGGCGATGCGCGATGGGCGCATAGATATCGTTCGTCTCGCGAGCGACCCGGCGGCGTTTCTCAGGCGGCACCGCGCCCAGCGTACGCATATTGTGCAGGCGATCGGCCAGCTTGACGATGATCACGCGCACGTCGCGCGCCATCGCCAACAGCATCTTGCGGAAGTTTTCCGCCTGCGCTTCCTCGCGGCTGCGAAACTCCATCTTGTCGAGTTTCGACAGCCCATCGACCAATTCGGCCACTTTCGGGCCAAAACGCTCGGCCAATTCGATTTTGGCGACGCCCTGATCCTCGATCACATCATGGAGCAGCGCCGCCATGATCGATTGCGCGTCGAGTTTCCAGCCCGCACAAATTTCGGCGACGGCGACCGGATGGGTGATGTACGGCTCACCGCTTTGGCGATACTGACCAAGATGCGACTCGTCGCTGAAGTGAAAGGCCAACTTCACCTCACGGATCTCCGCTTCCGTCAGGTATTCGGACAGCATCTCCGTCAAGCGGGCAATCGAGACGATTTCATGCTTTCGCGGCTGCTCCGGCGTCGCGGTCGGGCCGAACAAATGACGAAAAGATTGCTCCAGCACCGCATCGATGTAACGGCGGGCACTGCCTTTCGGCTCGTTCGGCTCACCATCCGGGGCGTCCTTCGATTCGTCTTTCGCTTCGTCCTTTGGGTCGTCCACCGGATCGTGCCCGGCAAGGCCTTTCGAGATGACGGCTGCGGGAGCCGCTGCACGCGACAAATCGGCTTTCACCGGATGCGCCCGTACGCGCTGTTCACCCTGCATATCGGGTGCAGCAGACATCACGGGCACATCGGGTGTCTCGACCACGGCAGCCGTATCGGCGGCGTTGCCAGCAGGCACGACGTCAGGCGTGACGCGCGGTTCTACGGGCTTGGAGGCGGTCAACGGGGAAGTGCTCATGATCGCCTCCTGATAGGTCGTTCGTGTGGGGAAGAAAATGCGGACAGGCATCCGCTGCGGGCTAGGCTGATCTCGGGCCGCCGTTCAGGCGGCTCGCCCGCTACCGGTGCCGGCGCTTGCGTCGGTTCCAGCAACGTTGTGTGTTCAGCGATAAGGCCGCCGCCCCGCATCCGGTTTGAGCTGCAGACAGCTTAAACCGGGACCTTCTTCAGCAGCTCTTCAGCGGTGAAAAATCCCGCAGCGATCTCCCGCAGCGCGATAACGGTCGGTTTGTCGCGACTGTCGATTTTGGGAGTATGGCCTTGCGCGAGTTGACGCGCCCGGTACGTGGCGGCCAGGGCCAGCTCGAAGCGGTTAGGAACGCGCGCGATGCAATCTTCAACGGTGATACGTGCCATGTCAGGTCAATCCTTCTAGATATTCGTTTATTTTACATCACGCGGCGTTCAACCCGCCTGCGGCAGATGAATTCCCAGCTCAATGAACAGTTGAGTGTGGCGTGAATACTGCGATGCGAAGCGCAAACGGGTCGCGGCCACTACTTGCCGCAACTCCGCCAACGCCGCATCGAAATTCTCGTTGATGATGACATACTCGGCCTCTGGCGCATGGGCAATCTCGCTGCCTGCTGCCAACAAACGGCGGGTGATGACGTTTGCCTCATCTTGCCCGCGCTTTTTCAACCGTTCCTCCAGCGCCTGCAGCGACGGCGGCAGAATAAAAATACCGACCGCATTACCGAATTGGCGATGCACCTGCTGAGCGCCTTGCCAATCGATTTCGAGCAACACGTCGTGGCCATTGCGCATCTGCTCCTGAATCCAGATGCGTGACGTGCCATAGTAATTGCCATGCACCTCTGCGCTTTCCAGAAACTCGTGATGGGCGCGGCGTTGCAGGAAATCTTCTTTGCTGACGAAGTGATATTCCCGACCGTCCTGTTCGCCTGGACGCGGTGCACGCGTCGTGTACGAAATCGACAACGTAATACCGGTATCGCCCTTCAGCAGCGCATTCACCAGCGTCGATTTACCGGCCCCTGACGGCGCGACCACCATAAACAGATTGCCCGGATACAACTCAGGGTCCGCTTGCCCATGACCATGCGTGCCGTGGTGGCCCGCATGGTGGGCTGCGCTGTGGGCTGCATTATGCACGCTGTCGTCGCGACGGTCGTTTTGCATGATCTCTTACTCCAAATTCTGCACTTGCTCGCGCATCTGTTCGATTAGCAACTTCATTGCCATCGATGCGTCCGCCAATTCTTTTGCCGCGGCTTTCGAGCCCACCGTGTTCGCTTCACGATTCAGTTCCTGCATCATGAAATCAAGGCGTTTGCCCACTTTGCCGCCCTTGTCCAACACGTGCCGGGTTTCTTTCAGATGCGTGCTCAGACGCGTCAATTCCTCGGCAATATCGATGCGAATGCCATACACCGTGACTTCTTGCCGGATGCGATCCGCGACCTCTTCTGCCGATAACGACGACTGCACCGCGGCGGCGCCTGCGGCCCCCGCTGTCGTCTGCCGCGTCGCCAGACCCAGCGCCTCCTGGCGCCGCGCAACAAGCGTGTGTTGATGGCGCGCGGTCAGGTCGGGCGCCCTCGGCGTGATGTCGGCGGCGCTCGCCGG
>CAWUJR010000104.1:0-9903 GCA_963922375.1 uncultured Robbsia sp. | reverse complement strand
TCAACGTTTTTCGCGCAGTGGTTGATCTATCCCGAGCAGGTCGCGAGCATTGAGCAACACGGTGTGCTCCAACTTCCTTTCGGAGATAGGCGGCATGCGCCGATAGCAGCCGAGGATCAGGGCGCATCATTGCGGAGAGTTTGATGAACCCTGCGCATCACGCAGGGAACACCTATTTATTGCACGGTCCCGTTGAGATGAACCACGTCGAAATCGCAGCGGAGATGAGCGGTGCCTTGGGTCGCGAGATCACATATCGGTCAATCGATTTGAAAGGGTTCAAGAAACGTCTCGATAGCGACGACAAATTTAGCGACACCTTTTCTCAGCTTAATGGCGGTCGCCGTCGATTGTCAAAACGGTGTGTTCGCGGGCCCAAATACAGTCGTTGAGGATATTGCCGGCATCCCACCGATGCCTGTCTATGTGTTTATCTGAAAGCAGAGTGCTCTGTTTCAATGACTTTTCTCGAACCGACAAACGTAGCCGGGGTTCGAGTGCCTTTTAGCATCAGAAATGCTCGTCGATCCAAGCGTTTAAATGGTTGAATACTTCGGCGCGGGTCCCATCGGACTCAGCGTTTCGCGCAAATTTGATGCGTTGGACGACGACCTCCGGGCTATCCGGCGTGGCTTCCAGGATAGCGAGCACTTCTTCGATGAATTCCGCCAGCGGCATAGCATGCGGGTCTTTCGCCTGCGCCGGCCCGGTGAGCTCCGTTGCCACGTAAGGGGGAGCGATCTCTATGACTTGGACCGAGGTTTCGCGCAAGTTGTAGCGCATGGATTCCGAATACGAATGCAGCGCCGCTTTCGTGGCAGAGTACGTCGGGAAGCGTGCCATTGGCACAAAGGCCGCGCCCGACGACACGTTCAATAGCGCGGCGCTGGGCTGCTGTTTCAGTAACGGCAAGAGCGCCTCGGTAAGCAGAATCGGTCCGAGCAAGTTTGTGGCGACTATTTCTGCCGAGCGGCTCGGAAGCGCTTCCTCTGCCCACTCGCGCGGCATCATCCCTGCGTTATTGATGACGACATTCAAGGACGGATACGCTCGTATCAACTCCGCGGCCACCTGATTGATAGAGGATGCTTTCTCGATGTCGAGTACGACGGCTTGCATGCCTGGGTAGTGCGAAACGACTTCCTCGAGCCGCGCGTTTCGTCGCCCTGCGATGATCACGTGGTTTCCACGGGCGTGAAACGCTTCGGCCAGTCCGCGTCCAATGCCGGACGAGCCACCCGTGATGAGAATGGTGTTGCCGCGTAATTGCATAGTGTCTACGTCCTATTGGGTAGTGTGCTGCGCTGCTGCCTTCCCTTTTTTTCTTACTGGGAACGAGGCTGTAGCGTAATTGAATTATCATTACGGTGACTACAGACAAATTGTGTAGGTAGTATCAAAAAGGATAGTGCTCGTGACCAAATCGAAACATTCGCGCCTGGATTGCCATCCTGGATGTGCCGTTGAGGCGACTGTCAGCTTGATCGATGGCAAATGGAAATGCGTCATCTTGTTTCAACTCATGTCAGGAACGCTTCGCTACAACCAACTCGCGAAATTTTTGCCGCTGGTGACACCGCGGATGCTTACGAATCAGTTGCGTGAGCTTGAAGAGGACGGGCTGATCATTCGCACGGTTTATGCCGAAGTGCCGCCGAAGGTGGAATACAGCCTTTCCGAGCTGGGGCAGTCGATGGCACCGGTATTGGAGGCGCTTGGCACGTGGGGGCAGCAGCACATTGGCTTGTTTCGGCAGGCGTCGGTTACAGCGGTCGGGTAAGGCCAATAACCTGAAATGCGCCGGATGACCCGTTTTGGCCGAGGTACGGAGGAGGTGTTCCCCGGACGGTCGCAAAATCGGCCTTTGCGCAGTCCGACACTGACTCTTCCGATGGCCGCACTGAGCCGCACGGCAAACGTCAGCGAATGGAAGTGGGAAGTGCTGGCATGAGGGTCGGCGAACGGCCAACAGCGGTCAATCCCGAATTGCTTCAGAATACCGACTGTTGGACCGGCTTCCTAGCTCTACAACCGCACGCCATCGAGGGAAAAATGATCGATTCGTCTGCTGTTGCGACGGTTTTTTCTGTCTATGTGACAGGTGTCGTCATACCTGGCCCAAACTTCGTCTCAGTCGTTCACAAGGCAGTTTCAGGCAGACGCTCTGATGCGCTGGCGCTTGTCGCTGGAATCGTGACAGTCAATCTGTTCTGGGCGACTTGCGCCATCTTCGGTATCGGAATGGTGTTCGCTATTTTCCCGTGGCTCGCTGTGGGCGTTAGGCTTGCTGGCGCTGCCTATCTGATCTGGTTTGGGCTGCGGCTCCTTATGTCGGCGCGGGCAAGCGACATAGCAGCACCTCATCCTCCGAAGTCGCCGCTATTTCGTGCCGCATTCCTGCAAGGCGTCGCGACAAATATCGCGAACCCGAAGTCCATCGCTTTTTATGCGGCCGTGTTTTCCTCGGCAGCGCCCGCCCATGTCTCCGCGCCGACCTTCTTTGCCATGCTTGCTACTGTCGGTGCGACTTCGACGTGCTGGTACGGCGCAGTCGCACTTGTCCTATCGCATGGGGCGATTGCGACGGCGTATCGCCGCGTGAAGGCGTGGATCGACCGCGTATGTGGAGGTCTCATTATTGTGCTGGGTATCCGGCAGGCGTTTCGTTAGCAACGCGCCCGATGAAGCCTGTCTTGAAGGGCCGCTTTGCGAACGGGCGACTGTCCCTTTAGGGTCGGGAACCGCCGCTCATGCCTGGCCCTTTCGTTTGCATCGCCAATGCCTGGATTGCTGCCGACGGCGGTCATTAGCAGACTCACTGCCCAACGGCCGTAATGGCCGAACAGCGGACCAACAGGAACGTCTACTTATCGGCCGAGACGGTCATTCATGTACGAAACGATGACCGTCTGCGAGGCGGGGCTTGACACAATGTCGGCATCACGCTCCCGGCCAAGCGCCACCGTACTGCTGATCGGGTTAGGCGACGAACAACTCGACGCGTTGCAAAAGCAAGGCCGCTCGACGCGTGAATACGCGGTGTTCGGTGAAGAACACTTTTTGTATGTGCTCAACCGTATCGCTGAGGAGCCGGTGAGGCCGTATCAGGCTGTGATCGATGTGATGCGCTCAGACTAACGAAATGTCATTTGTCGCATGCAGCCCGCAATACCTCCGACTTAGCTCGAATGGTGAGGGGCGCGTCTAGGGCAATCAAGTAAATCGTGGGCGTGGGCCGCTACGTGACAAACGCGCATAACAAACTGCGCCGTGTTGCGGCATTGAAGGCATCGGCAACAGTCAACTAAGGCGAGACGACTCGAACGCCGCGTGCAGGTAATCCATAAGCAGCTTGACCCGCATTGGCACGCGCCTGCCAGCGCTATGGACCAGATGGGTCTCGACGGATTCACACTGAAGCTGCGGCAGGAGCACCTGCACGTCGCCTGCGACGATTTCGGGCGCGACGACCCACGCAGGTACCTGCGCGATGCCGAGCCCGGACAGGATCGCCACGCGAATCTGTTCGGCGTCGCCCGTCATGAACCGGCCGCGGGGCGTGTACGCTACCTTCTCGTTGCCCGCACCCAATATCCAGGGACGACGCTCCTGCCCGTGTGCAAAGACCACGCAGTCGTGTTCGGCAAGTTCGTCAAGGCACGTCGGTGCGGTGTGCGTCGCGAGGTAGCCGCGGCTGGCCACCAGAACGAACGGCGAATCGCAGAGTTTCCTCCCCATCATCGAAGAATCCGGCATGCGACCATGGCGAATGGCGAGATCGATCCCTTCGGCGACCAGATCCACGTGGCGCTCTGAGACAGACATCTGGATGTCGACGCTCGGATAGCGGCGAAGGAACGCGGGTAGCAGCGGTGTAATGCAGAGACGACCATGTGCCGGCGAAGTGCTCAGACGGATCAGCCCACGTGGCGATTGCTGCCGGTCGCCCACCGCGGATTCGGCGACATCGAAATCATCCAGCAGTGCTTTCGCCGACGCATAGAACGTTTGCCCTGCATCGGTCACGCTCACTTGGCGTGATGTGCGCGTGAGCAGTTGTGCGCCTAGATAGCGCTCGAGCGCGCCAATCTGCTTGCTCACGGCCGGTTGCCCCATGCCTTCCGCGCGCGCCACCGCAGTGAAGCTGCCGGTTTCGACGAGTCTGACAAACAGCCGCATTGCGTCGAGCCGATCCAATTCGCCACTCCCTTTACCGATTCCTAATTGGAATCAATGGTATGCCTTTTATAGACATTTTCGCAATGGATGACGAGGCTTAAAGTACGCTTTTCCATAAGGAGCACAGCAATGAAAGCGATTTGCACGACAGCCACGCGCGATCTGGAAGTGCGTGATATCCCGACGCCCACCGAAGCGGCAGCCGGCCATCTGCTCATTGAGATGACGGCCTCCGCGATCAATCATGGTGATAAGACCTTCTTGAAGCGCCCTGCATCGGTGGGAACGTCACTGGCTGCAGTGCAACATGATGTGTGGGGTGCGTCGGGCGCCGGCAAAGTCATCGCGGTCGGTGCCGGTGTTCCCTCGCGCTACCTCGCCCGACAGGTCGCCGTTTACCGATCGCTCGGACGCAGTGCGCAGAGCGTCGGGCTGTGGTCGGAGCGATCGCAAATGCCGTACACGAACTGTCTTATCTTGCCTGACCACGTGTCGGCGATGGATTACAGCGGTTCGCTGGTCAATGCGATGACCGCGTACGCATTCATTCAAGAAATCATCGCGGCCGGCCATCGCGGCATCATCGTGACGGCGGGGCATTCGGCAACAGGCAACGCCATAGCTGCGCTCGCCCGCCACCAAGGCTTAGCGACCATTTTCGTTGTTCGTTCGGCGGCAGCCCGCGACGCGTTGCGCGCTGCGGGGTGCGAGCATGTGATCGAGAGGCGAGAGGGGCTGACGTCGGCACTTGCCGAGCTGTCTTCCAAGCTCGGCACCACGGCGGTATTCGACGGCGTCGGCGGTCAGCTGCTCAGCGATGTGGCGACGGCGTTGCCAATGGACTCGACCATCTGGTGCTACGGCTTTTTGGATGCAACGTCTCCGATATCGTTTCCGACCGCGTTGTTAATGGCCAAGAACCTCACCATCCGCCGCTTCAGCAACTTCGACACTCCCACAGTCAGGGACTCTGTGAAACTAGAGGCCGCATTGCAGGCGCTCGAACGGCTGATCGATGACCCGCTTTTCCGGACGCGGCTCGGCAAAACGTTCGCCTACGGCGATATCGAGGCGGCGATGGCTTACGAGGGTACGCAAGGCGCAAAGGCCATTCTGACCCCCTGACGCTGTGTTGTAGCGCGTGAACAGGTGGAAACTGGGGGTCGGCAGAAGCTGCTTTGTCGCCGACATGCTGGGATGCCTTCGTCGCGATGCTGGTTACTGGCAGTGCACCGCGAAGTGCCGGTACCGAGACGCTCCCCGAGGGTAAGCCTCGGCCGTCGAGACACCTCGATTGGTTCACAAATCAAATTTACTATGCCAATATAGCCCGCATGGAACTCCCTGACGTCCCGAGCCAGTCTCATCACCATCACGGTCGCAAGCCCTTGCGCCGTGGTTCGTTACGTCCATAGCATCGATCGACCTCGCTGGTCCGACTCCATGTACAAACGATCAAGGCGCCTCACGCGCCTTTTTTATTGCTCCCTTATCAAGAGTTGAAGATGACCGACCCTATAAGCTATCGACGCGCCACCGTCGACGACGTTTTAACGATCTGTGAATTGGGTCAGATCTTGAACACGACCCACCATCTGGCACGCCCTGATATTTATGTGGATGCCACCACGGACTTCGGCCGGGACAAACCGCACTGGCGTTGTAACCTTGAGGAAGAAGATCGCGCGACGTTTCTTGCTGAGGTTGGCAGCAGAGCGGTCGGCTTCATTACGGTTCAGGTGGTGAAGCCGACAAGCCCGCTATTGCAGCCGATGGCCGCCGGTCGCATTGGCTCGGTCGCTGTTTCGGAACAAATCCGGGGACGCGGCGTCGGCAGCACGCTCATGCGACTCGCCGAAGCGTGGGCCCGCGAGCGCGGCGCCGTCGATATGCGGCTGGCCGTTTGGGCATTCAACGAGCAGGCCGTCGCTTTGTACCAAGAACTGGGCTACGAGATTCGTGCGTTTGAGATGGGAAAGCGCGTGTAGACCATTGGCGGACCGACGCATCAACGATGCAACGCCAGCCCCTTCACCGCCTTGTCCACCGCTTTTTTCGCGCCATGCAACGCGAGACCGACCAGATCGAGATTGGCGGCGTCCTGGGCACGAAAAACCTCACGATTCGCCGCATCGTGTCCGGTCGCAAACATCGCTTGCACGAAGGGAATGATGTTGAGTTCGCGCGTGATAGCCTGCCGATGCGCAGCTTGTAGACAACGCAGATCGGCGGCAAAAACGAGCATCGGTTGGCCCAGCATGCGGCCGTATCGATGGCCAGCGGCGTCTTCATACCGCTCGCCCAGTGCCTCCGGTGCGGCAGCCGCGACGCCGGTCGCTAGAAAAGCCACGACATTGAGTTTTTGCCAGGTTGCCAGATCATCGCGCACGATCAGCGCTACTTTGGTATCGAACATGAATGCTCCTCTTTGGAACACTCATGGTCTGCGATCGGTGGCGATTAGTCTGGAACGTTTGTGCACATTTGACGATAGGCGGCCGGCGTCATTCGGTAGGCCCGGTGATACCACCGCCCTAGATGGCTTTGGTCCGAAAATCCGACGATGGCGGCGACCTGCGCCGGTCGCTGCCCTGTCGCGAGCAATCGACGTGCGGCGCGCAGACGCAAGCGCACAAGGTAAGCGTGTGGCGACATGCCGAATGTGCGCTTGAACTGGCGGGTCAATCGAAACCGGTCGATGCCGGCGCGTACCGCTAGTTCCTCCAGTCCAATGTTGCCGCCCATATGCTCGTGCAGAAGATCGCGCACGCGGAGGATCGCCAGCGGCACCGCGCTTGTCTTCATCGTCGAGACTTCTCGGAGATGACCACTGAGCTCCGTCAGCAGATGGTCAAGCGCCTGGTCACGCGCTAGCCTGCCCTCGTTGTGATAAATGGCAAAGAAGGCCTTCTGAATCGCATTGACAAGGTAGCGATCGTCCACCAACGTATGGTTAAAGGCAGCCTCGACGCCGCGAAGGCCCCGAAGATTCAGTTGGCTTGCCGCACGCTCAACCCAGCGTTGTGGCAGATACAACATCGCATAAGTGAAGCCGTCCACCTCTGGCGCATGACCGTCATGAAGCGCGCCCGGCTCAATCAGGATCGCACTGCCCGGTACGCTCGTGTGTAAAGATCGACGGCACTGAAAGCGCTGCACCCCTTGCTCGGTATAGCCGATCAACATGTCGTCATGATCGTGCGGATCGTATGCGTGGCCTCTGAAATGCGCCCGTAGCGCTTCGATACCCGTCTCCTGGTCGCGCCGCGCGGTGAGCCAATGGTTGGTTTGCTGGTCGATCATGGTCTCGCCTGTCATCGCACGCTCCGGTGGTGTTGGCCTATCGCCGTGGCACAGATTCTATTCGACCTGAAGCCACCGTCTCAGCGCAGACCACCAGACAGTGCGTCAAACGAGCCTATCTCGGGATGTTGGACGCCGTTGTCGGGTTCTCCTCAAGCACATGATTCTCTTTGTGGCGAAAATCCGACAGTGCCTGGTAAACCTGTAGACGGGCGCGCATGACGGAGCCAAGCGGCCGGTGTGCGGCGAGTGAATGAGCCGGCCGAAACGTCATCACTTCGTCAAAATATCGGGTCCTTGCGGCACTATACGCATCCTGGCGTGGGATACGGATCGTCGCAACGGTGACGTAAGGACTCTCGTCGGTCGACCACTCGACGGAAGCATCTTCGATCGGCTGCGTGGAGGCGTCCGTCCACAATTGCACCCGCAACTCGAATACCGTCTCGTGTCCGGCGATGAACTGCCCAGCAGCATGACGGAAACCGTCCTCATCCTCATGCGGATCAAGTTTCCACTCTATCAGTGCGTCCTGGTCCGGTGAAGCGGGAAACGCTCCGAGCTTGGCAACGTAATCGCCATACCGCACAGGCGCCTGACTGAAATACGTCTCTGCCAGCGGATGACTGTATGGGTGCCCGAAGAAGTCTGCTTTCGCGCTTTTCGCATGGACCTTGTCTAAGAGCACATTAAGGTTTCGAGCCGCGCTCGACACTGCGCTCTTGAACCCTTCAGGCATTGGCGTGGCCGCACCTATTTGCTTCGCGTCTCTCAGGAAGCCTTGTGCCGTCCCGGATGGAAAGGTGGTGCCGGAAGCGAATACAAAATCTTGGGATGTTGCGTCGTGCCCGGCGAGTTTGGGCCCAGAAACATTGAAAACCTTGATCGCCATGCCTCTATGCGTCGACACCCGATCACCAAGTGTCTCCCCGGGACCTTGCGCGAAGCGGATGGCGACCGCATGGGTGCCCGGCACTGCAAATAAGCCTTGAGCGAGCTCGGGAGGCAATGCGTCATGAATTGTCATTTCTCCAACGACGCAAGCCGTGCTTTTCGCGTGACTGGCGCGCACCGCGTGGTGTTCCCGGCGCTCCACCTTTTCACTTTGCTGCGTCATCCCCTTTATGATGCCGTCGATCGCCGCTTGCTCGTCGGCATCGGGCGTTTCGATTTCATCGCTATATCGCAGAAAAGTCATGTTTTGCTTCCTCGAAAGTGAAGGCGAACTGGGCGCAGCGACGAGGTCCGAGTGGTTGCCGCTGCTTTATCGCTGAACGGAAGAAGGGGAAGCAAATTACATTCCAGTGCTCGCCCCCAAAGAAACCGGAAAAGAGCATGGACACAAGTGGGTCGCCTTCTGCATTTCATCGAAGAAAGTAATGCGTTGCGGCGAGGCGCGCGCATCCGTATCTTTCAACAGGTGCGTCTGAACCCGCCATCATTCGAGCTGGTACACAGCCAAGCGGACCCGATCGGGTTGTCGCGCGCCGATGGCAACGAAAATGGGCTGCACGAAGCATTGATGCGCAAGCGACTCCGTTTCGAACCGTGGCGTCGTGCGAAAATACACGTTGTCCGGATCTACCGGTTCGCCGCGTGTGATTCTGTCCATGACCTCTTTTGGACCGTATCGCACGCCTGTGTTCACAATGTAGATCAAGCTTCCGTTGTCCAAACGCGCGGCATAGCGCGCATCCAGTACTGAAAAGCCGTCGTCGCGGATGGTTTGATAATCGGCACCGATCGCGAGAATCTCCGCATTTATATTCGGCCCGACAATCGAGCCGCCCAAGATAGGGACGATTCGGCGCAGTCCCTGCGGCGTCATTCCCACAGTGACAGGCTCACCGACAATGACGTCAATGTCCGCGACATGCCGCAGGCCCGGGTTGTCTCGCACCATGTCAGTTGCGACGTTTCGCATAGCCGTCGGGCAGTTCAGAGGGGGCACAGGCGATAACGGTTTCGTCGTCTGGAGCGCAATCTTCGATAAACGTCACCGGAGCGAATTCATCAATCACAAGCTTCGGATAGTGCGGGCCCGCGTCGCGATATTGGCGCATCAGGTCCAGATGGTCATTCTGGAAGCAGACGGTCTTCTGCGGGTCCTGGGCGATCCACTGCGGGAAGAAAATAATCCCGTGCAATCGTTTTTCCGCGACGTTGATCGCAACACTGACCGAAGTGCCGGTCGGCTCGTCCCACGAGATTTTGCAGACGTCGGCAGACAGCCGCACGATGTGCGCCTCTTGATCGCGGACCCATCGGCCGCCGACCATCCCGCTGTGAATGCGATAATCGATCGTACGCGCATTCTTCAAGTACATCTCGTATTGCCAGCCGTTCTCGTAGGTATAGATAAAATGCTTCCCGATAAAATCGACGATCTGTTCGGGCTTGGTGGACTCAAAGGGGTCTGCC
>CAWUJR010000103.1:0-9980 GCA_963922375.1 uncultured Robbsia sp. | reverse complement strand
GACCTGGCAGCCGACGCCGAGCCGGCTCGTTTGCGCTGGGGACGTACGTCGAGCGGGGCGCCGAACAGATCGGTTGCGGGGCTGTCGTCCCGTTCGTTCAGTTCAGCAGGCGCGACGACGTGCTCAGCGATTGTCGCCCTCGTAAATGTATTGACGAGACCACGGCAACGTCGCCGCCGGTCGACCTGCCTTGCGGCCCACGATCTGGTAGATCGCGACATCGTCGTTCTCGAACGCGTAGGCGCACCCGGCCAGGTAGAGGCGCCAGATTCGATATTTTTCTTCGTCGATCAGCTCGCGTACCTTGTCGGTCTGGGCTTCGTAATTGTCGCTCCAGATCCGCAGCGTCTGCGCGTAGTGCTTGCGCAGGTTCTCCACGTCGAACGCCTCCAGCCCGCCTTCCTGCATCGCCTGCAGCGCGAGACTGATATGCGGCAATTCGCCGTCCGGGAACACATACTTATCGATGAATTCGCCGCCACCGTGCGCGGTTTCGCCACTGCCCGGATCCGTCGATGTGATCCCGTGGTTCATCACGACGCCGTCATCGGCCAGCAGTTTTTGCACGCGAGAGAAGTACTCGGGCAGGTTTTTGCGTCCCACATGCTCGAACATCCCCACGCTGGTGATCCGATCGAACTGACCGGTCACGTCGCGGTAATCCTGCAGGCGAATTTCAATTTGGTCCGCGAGCCCGGCGGCCTTCACACGTGCGGTTGCCAGATCGAACTGGTTCTGGGACAGGGTCACGCCCACGCAACGGGCACCAAATTTCTGTGCCGCGCGGATGACCAATGCGCCCCAGCCACACCCGATGTCGAGCAACGTCTGACCCGGCTTCAATTCGATTTTCGTGAGAATGTGGTCGATCTTCTTCAGCTGCGCCGTTGCCAGGTCTTCGTTACCGTTTTCAAAATACGCGCACGAGTAAACCATGTTCGGGTCGAGCCATAGCGCATAGAACTCGTTGGAGACGTCGTAGTGGTACTGGATCGACTTCTTGTCCGAGGCTTTCGTATGCGTGAAATAGCGTGCGACGCGTTGCAGCTTGCTGGGCGCGTCGACCGACGCTTTGGCCAGCGCATAACCGACGTTGATGATGTCGGTCAGGCGCCCGTCGAGATCGAGTATGCCTTTGACGTACGCCTCGCCCAGATTATCCAGGCTCGGATCGAGCAACAACGGCATCGCCGATGCGGACTTCACATGCAGCGTGACCGACGGCCGATCGAATGTGCCGAAATCATACGACTGCCCATCCCAAAGGGCGAGACGTGCCGGCAGATTGGTGCGCGCCTTGACGTCATCGATCCACTGAGCCAGCTTCTTCTCCCAAAACATGACTTTTTCTCCGTGCTGTCGAGTGTGTGTGCATTGCGTTCAACGGCTCGGCCTTGCGGGACACCTCTTGATCGGGCGTCCTCCTGCGAGTGCCGGGTCCTGAGCCGGAGGAGCATTCATGGCGAAAGTCGTTCGATCTCCCAGGCGGCCGGCGGCGCGTCATTGCCGCGCACTGGGCGGCGATAACGGATCCGGTCGTGCAAGCGAGAAGGGCGACCTTGCCAGAATTCGATGGCGTCGGGGACCAGGCGGTAGCCGCCCCAGTGCGGGGGGCGCGGCGGATGGTCACCGTACTGTTCGGTGAAGGCGGCCTCGCGCGCGACGATGACGTCGCGACCGGCAATGACCTGACTTTGTTCCGAAGCCCAGGCCCCGATGCGTGAGCCTGCCGGGCGCGACGCAAAATAGGCATCGCTTTCTTCGCCAGAGGTCTTGACGACGCGACCTTCTATGCGTACCTGTCGCTCCAACTCGATCCAGTGAAACAACAGGCTGCCGTAGGGATTGAGTGCCAGGTCCTGGCCTTTGCGACTCGTATAATTGGTGAAGAAAACGAAGCCGCGCTCATCGACGCCCTTGATCAGCACGATGCGGGCCGATGGGCGGTGGTCCGCGCCCACGGTCGCCAGTGTCATGGCATTCGCTTCCGGGATTTCACTCTTCAGCGCCTCGTCGAACCAGCGGTCGAACTGTCGGATCGGGTCGCGATCCACGTCGGATTCCGAAAGGGACCCGTAAGCGTAGTTCTTTCTGATGTCAGCGAGGTTGTTCACGGTCTTATTAGCCAAGCACTACAATGTGACAAGTATAGCGAAAGCAGTTTTGCTTTGCGCGCGATGCGCTGGTGCGGCCTGCGCGCCGTCCCCGCCACTTGATCCGTATCAATGCCCGATTCCATGTCCGAACTGACTTCTCCTTCACCTGACGTCCCTGACGCCCACCACGTGGCCGAGGTCGTGACGACCGCGTCTTCGGCATCGAGCGCGCGCGCAGCATCCATGCTGCAAAGCGAATCGAGCGCATCTGCCGATGCAATCAACGGACATGACGCGCCCGATCGCGCACGCCGCTTTGGCGGGGTGAGCCGGCTGTATGGCGAGGTCGCGCTGCGTCGCTTCGAAGCCGCGCGCGTAGCAGTCATCGGCATCGGTGGGGTGGGGTCCTGGGCAGTCGAAGCGCTGGCGCGTACCGCGATCGGGCACTTAACGCTGATCGATCTGGATCATGTCGCCGAGGGCAACACGAATCGGCAATTGCATGCGCTCGATGGCAATTACGGCAAGGCGAAGGTGGACGCGATGGCGGAGCGCGTACGGCTGATCGACCCGCAATGCGATGTGCAGACCGTCGACGATTTCATCGAGGAGGCGAATTTCGACGCGTTGCTCGGGCCGGGTTTCGATTATGTGATCGATGCGATCGACAATACGAAGGTCAAGACGGCATTGATCGCGTGGTGCGTGGCGCGAGGGCAGAAGATCATCACGATCGGAAGCGCGGGCGGTCAAATCGATCCGACCCGTATTCGGGTAGACGATCTGACCCGTACGATCCAGGACCCGCTACTGGCCAAGGTCCGTCAGCGGCTCAGACAGCAGTATCGTTTTCCGCGATCGCTGAAGACCCGGTTCGGCGTCGCAGCGGTGTCGTCCGACGAACCGCTGCGCTATCCGGAAGCGGCGGCGTGCGATGTCGACGACGCTGGCGACATGCAGTCGTCGAACGAACGCAGCACGGCGCCCGCCGGATTGAACTGCGCGGGTTTCGGCTCCAGCGTCGTGGTCACTGCCACCTTCGGTCTGGTGGCGGCCTCGCATGTGTTGAGCGAGTTGAGTGCGGCGGCGTCGAATTGAACCGCGGGGTCGAGCGCGAGCTTATTTGCCCCAACTGTCCTTCAGCGACACGATCCGGTTGAACACCGGGTGCCCGTCGGTCGAATCGACCCGGTCGGCGACAAAATAACCGTGACGCTCGAATTGCACGCGATCTTCGGCTTTCGCGTTGCGCGCGCCGGGTTCCATATACGCATGGACGATGCGCTTCGCGCCCGGATTGATCGACTCGATGAAGTCGCTACCGCCGGCGCCCGGGTTCGCTTCCTTGAATAGCCGGTCGTAAATCCGCACCTCCGCCGCGTACGCATGCGCGACGCTGACCCAGTGGATGTTGCCCTTCACCTTATAGTTGTTCGCGCCTTCGGTGCCCGACTTGCTGTCCGGGAAGTAAGTGCAATGCACGGCGATCACATTGCCGTCGGCATCCTTGTCGCAGCCGGTGCATTCGATCACGAAGCCATAGCGCAGACGCACCTTGTTGCCGGGGAACAAGCGGAAGAAGCCCTTCGGCGGCGTTTCGTTGAAATCCTCCCGCTCGATCCACAACTCGCGCGACAGCGGGAATTCCCGGCTACCGTGTTCCGGATGATGCGGATGAACCGGCGCATGGCAAAGCTCCGACGCGCCCTCGGCATAATTGTCGATGATCAACTTCAGCGGGTCGAGGACCGCAATGGCACGCGGCGCAATCGGATCGAGATCGTCGCGCAGTGACTGCTCGAGCACGCTCATATCGATCCACGAGTCGGCCTTCGACACGCCGATGCGCTCGCAGAACAGCTTGATCGATTCCGGGGTAAAGCCCCGACGGCGCAGACCGACCAGCGTCGGCATGCGCGGATCGTCCCATCCATCTACGTGCTTTTCCGTGACCAGTTGCAGCAACTTGCGCTTACTGGTGATCGCATACGTCAGGTTCAGACGGGCGAACTCGATTTGTTGCGGCAGCGGCCGCGCGAATTCGCCAGCATCGGCAAGCGCGTTCAATACCCAGTCGTACAAAGGACGATGGTCTTCGAATTCGAGCGTGCAAAGCGAATGCGTGATGTTCTCGATCGCGTCCGAGATGCAGTGCGTGTAGTCGTACATCGGGTACACGCACCATGCGTCGCCGGTGCGGTGATGATGCGCATGCCGAATCCGATAGATCACCGGGTCGCGCATATTGATATTCGGCGATGTCATATCGATCTTCGCCCGCAGCACATGTGCGCCATCGCCGAATTCGCCGGCACGCATGCGTCGGAACAGCGCAAGATTCTCGTCGACGCTGCGATCGCGGAACGGCGACGGCTTGCCGGGCTCGGTCAGCGAGCCACGCGCAGCGCGCATCTCTTCGGCGCTCTGGCTGTCCACATAGGCGTTGCCGAGTTCGATCAGACGCTCGGCCAGCGCATACAGACGCTCGAAGTAATCGCTTGCGTAGTACAGATGCTGTTGCGCCGACGGATCGCCTTGTTCGCTTTGTTTCGTCCAGGAAAAACCGAGCCAACGGACCGAATCGATGATCGAGTCCACATATTCGGTGTCTTCTTTTTCCGGGTTCGTGTCATCGAAACGCAGATGGCATACCCCGTCGTAATCGCGGGCGATGCCGAAATTAACATGAATACTCTTCGCATGACCGACATGCAGATAGCCGTTGGGTTCGGGCGGGAAACGCGTCTCGACGCGGCCGCCCCATTTCCCCGAACGCCCGTCTTCGTCGATGATATTGCGGATGAAATTGGACGCGACTGGCGTGTCTTTGGGATCGATGCTCATGCGTTGGCGAATTCGAAGAAAAGGACGGTGAGTGACCGTGAATGACGGTGAATGACAGTCAGTATAGGGCAGCGCATCAGCGGGCCCCACTGGCCCGACCGGTCGCTGCACATCGTAATACAACGTATTTTACCGCACCGACGCCCGCTACAGCGTGCCATCGGTAACAGCAGTAACAACGGGTAAGGACGATTGCGCGGCGTGGCGCAGACTCCCTACGATACGGGGCACTGCGGCGGGGACTGCGGCGTAAAAAGGAGAAGAATATGTTGCGTAACGACAATCATACGGAAAGCCTTATCGAGCAGACGGGCGCGACGACCATCGCCGCGCGGGGGCGCGCGAGCGATGCCGGCAAAGTACGGACGGGGAAGCGCGCACCGGCATCGGTCGCACGTTCTGTCGCCGGCATGCTGATTGCGCTCGCACTGGTTGCCGGTATGACAGGATGTGCATCGATGTCCCGCAGTCAGAAGGGCGCAGCAATCGGCTCTGTTGCTGGCGGCGCGTTAGGATATGTGCTGACAGGCGGCCCGATCGGCACGATCGCCGGTGCGGCCGTCGGCGGGGTAGTGGGATCGTCCCGCTAACTGAAACTAGACGGAGACTTCGATGATCGCTGCGCAACCGGCAAGCCGTTTCGGTTTTTTAAGATGGTGTGCACCTGTGCTGTTGGTGACAGTCAGCGCGTTTCTCGGCACCGAAACGACGCCGGCCTGGGCGAAGAAAGCGCCCCAGCCGGTGCTCGACAGCGCTGCGGTCGCCGTGGCGGATCGCTATGGTGCGGATGCCGCCGCCACCATCCTTAAAGAGGGCGGCAATGCGGTGGATGCCGCGGTCGCGATTGCCTTCACATTGGCGGTGACCTATCCGGAGGCCGGCAATATCGGTGGCGGCGGGTTCATGACGCTGTATGTCGATGGCAAGCCGTATTTTCTGGATTACCGAGAACGGGCGCCGCAGGCGGCCACGCGCGGGATGTATCTGGACGGTAAGGGGGAGGTGATCAAGGGCGCCAGCCTGATCGGCGGACGGGCGGTCGGCGTTCCGGGGACGGTGGCCGGTATGTGGCAGGCGCAGCATCGTTTCGGCAAACTGAAGTGGAAGCAGGTGCTGGCCCCGGCGATCGGCTATGCGACCAACGGTTTTGAAGTCGATCAGCATTTGCAGCAACGGGCGGACGACTTGCGCGGGAATTTCGCCGGCAAGACCAATTTCGACGCGTATTTCGCGAATCTGAAGCAGGGCACGACACTGCATCAGCCGGAGTTGGCGGCCACGCTGCAGCGCATCGCCGATGACGGCGCGAGCGAGTTCTATCGCGGCCGGACCGCTGATCTGATGGCTGAGACGATGCGCGGGCACGGCTTGATCACGAAAGACGATTTGGCCGACTACAAAGCCGTGTGGCGTGCGCCGATTGTCGCCGACTGGAACGGCTATCAAGTGATCACCGCGCCGCCCCCGAGTTCAGGCGGTGTGGGGCTCGTGCAAATGCTGCGGATGAAGTCGGATCTGGCGCCGACGTTCGATAATGTGTCGGACGACTCGGCGCAGTACATACATCTGGTCGCGGAAATCGAGAAACGCGTGTTTGCCGATCGCGCGACCTATCTGGGCGATCCGGACTTCTTCACGATTCCGGTGTCGCAACTGATCGATCCTGCGTATTTGAAGAAGCGTGCTGCGGAAGTGAACCCGACAGCGATCACACCGACACAATCGGTTCGTCCGGGGCTCACCGACGCACAAGGCCAGGCGCTCGGCGCGCCTCCTGAAAAGCAGGAAACCACGCACTTTTCGGTCGTCGACAAGTGGGGCAATGCCGTCTCGAACACGTACACGATCAACGGCTGGTTCGGCTCCGGCGTGGTGGTGACAGGGGCGGGTTTTCTGCTGAATGACGAAATGGACGATTTCTCGGCGAAACCGGGTGTCGCGAATATGTTCGGCGTGGTCGGGAGCGATGCGAACGCGATTGCGCCGGGCAAGCGACCGCTCTCGTCGATGTCGCCGACGATCCTCACTCGCGATGGCAAAGTGGCGCTGGTGGTGGGTTCGCCCGGCGGTTCACGCATCTTTACGACCGTCTTCCAGGTGATCGAGAACCTGTACGGTTTCGGGATGCCGCTGGACAAAGCGGTCGCCCAGATGCGCTTCCACCATCAATTGTTGCCCGAAAACACCATTTTCTGGGAATCGACGGACCCCGATTTGACGAAACAACTGGAAACGCGCGGCTATAAGCTCCAGGCGCAGCCCTCGATGGGGGATGTGCAGGCGATTCAAGTCCAGGGGCCCACGGCGACGCCGGTGGCCGATCCGCGCGGACGCGGCGTGACGATGTTGGTGCCGGCGGCGGCCGGTCAATAGGCGACAGCGGGGAAGGAAAGCGTTACGCCGCCAAGCGAAAGCGTGCGCGTCTACGCTGCGTGGCGGGCTCGCGTTTGCGTATCGTTAGTACGATACGCAACGCCACCCTGTATAATCGGCCGTTTGCGGCCAGCCCGGCCGCACGCACGCTCATCGTATTCCACGCCATGAAAGCCGCCGACATCCGTAGCAAGTTCCTGAGTTTCTTTGAATCGAAGGGCCACACGATCGTTCGGTCGTCGAGCCTGGTGCCGGCCAACGATCCGACGCTGCTGTTCACCAATTCCGGGATGGTGCAATTCAAGGACGTGTTCCTTGGCACCGATCCGCGCCCTTACTCGCGCGCCACCAGCGCGCAGCGCAGCGTGCGCGCGGGCGGCAAGCATAACGACCTGGAAAACGTCGGTTATACCGCCCGTCACCACACGTTCTTCGAGATGCTGGGCAACTTCTCGTTCGGCGACTACTTCAAGCGCGACGCGATTCAATACGCGTGGGAGCTGCTGACGGTCGTCTACGGTCTGCCGAAAGACAAGTTGACGGTCACCGTGTATCACGAAGACGACGAAGCGTACGACATCTGGGCGAAGGAGATCGGTGTGCCGGTCGAGCGGATCATCCGCATCGGCGACAACAAGGGCGCACGTTACGCGTCGGACAATTTCTGGCAGATGGCGGATACGGGTCCTTGCGGCCCCTGCTCCGAAGTTTTCTACGATCATGGCCCGGAAATCTGGGGCGGCCCGCCGGGGTCCCCGGAAGAAGACGGTGACCGATTCATCGAGATCTGGAATCTGGTTTTCATGCAGTTCAATCGGGATACGCAGGGCAATATGACCCCGCTGCCGAAGCAATGCGTGGATACCGGGATGGGCCTGGAGCGGGTGGCGGCAGTACTGCAACACGTGCACAGCAATTACGAGATCGACCTGTTCCAAGCCTTGATCAAGGCAGCCGGCCGCGAGACCGGTGTGGCCGATCTGGAAGTCAACTCGCTGAAGGTCATTGCCGACCATATTCGCGCGTGTTCGTTCCTGATCGTCGATGGCGTGATCCCGGGCAACGAAGGCCGCGGCTATGTGCTGCGCCGCATCGTGCGTCGGGCGATTCGCCACGGCTATAAGCTCGGACGCCGTCAGGCGTTCTTCCACCGTCTGGTGGGCGATCTGGTCGCTGAAATGGGCGATGCGTATCCGGAATTGCGCGCTGCGCAGGACCGTGTCGTCGACATCCTGCGTCAGGAAGAGGAGCGCTTTTTCGAGACGATCGAAAACGGCATGGAAATCCTGGACACGACGCTCGCCGAGTTGGAAGCCAAGCGCAGCAGTGCTGATCAGGTCCTGACGTTGTCCGGCGATATCGCGTTCAAGCTGCACGATACGTACGGTTTCCCGCTCGATCTGACGGCCGATGTCTGCCGCGAGCGTGGCATGACCGTCGACGAGCAGGCATTTGACGAAGCGATGACCCGTCAACGTCAGCAGGCACGCGCGGCAGGCAAATTCAAGATGGCGAGTGCGCTTGAATACAACGGCGCCAAGACCGCTTTCCTCGGGTATGACGCGATCGTCGCCGACGATGCCACTGTCACCGCGCTGTACGTGGACGGTACGTCGGTCGACAAGGTGAGCGCCGGTCAGGATGCGATCGTCGTGCTCGATCACACGCCGTTCTACGCGGAATCGGGCGGTCAGGTGGGCGACCAGGGCGTTCTGTCGACCGACAGCGCGCGCTTTGCGGTAGCAGATACGCTGAAGGTGCAGGCCGACGTGTCCGGCCACCATGGCGTGCTGGAACAGGGCGAATTGCGTGTAGGCGATATAGTGGCCGCGACGGTCGACGGCGTGCGCCGTGCACGCACCGCTCGTAACCACTCGGCCACGCACTTGATGCACAAGGCATTACGCGATGTGCTGGGCGGCCACGTGCAGCAAAAAGGTTCGTTGGTCGACCCGGACAAGACGCGCTTCGATTTTGCGCACCATTCGCCGATGACCGCCGAAGAAGTGCGCCGGGTCGAAGACCTGGTGAATGCCGAGGTGCTGTCGAATGCCGAAGGCGTGATTCGCTCGATGTCGTACGACGACGCGGTGAAGGAAGGCGCAATGGCGCTGTTCGGCGAGAAGTACGGCGACGAAGTGCGCGTGCTGAAGCTGGGCAGCTCGATGGAATTGTGCGGCGGAACGCACGTCAGCCGCAGCGGTGACATTGGTCTCTTCAAGATCGTTTCGGAGAGCGGTGTGGCAGCAGGGATTCGTCGGGTCGAGGCGATCACCGGCGACAACGCGCTGCGTTTCGTGCAACGGCTCGACGACAGCCTGAATGCGGCAGCGCAGGTGCTGAAGGTGCAGCCGGCCGAGCTGACGCAACGCATCGTCCAGCAGCAGGAACAACTGCGTGCGCTTGAAAAGGAACTCGGTCAGTTGAAATCGAAACTGGCGTCGAGCCAGGGCGACGACTTGATATCCCAGGCGATCGATGTACGCGGGCTGAAAGTGCTGGCCGCGCAATTGGACGGCGCGGATCCGAAGGTGCTGCGCGAGTCGGTCGACCGCCTGAAAAACAAGTTCCAGCATGCGGCCATCGTTCTGGCCACCGTCGCAGACGGGCGCGTCAGCCTGGTGGCCGGCGTTACGGCGGATGCGTCGAAGCAGGTCAAGGCCGGCG
>CAWUJR010000102.1:0-10027 GCA_963922375.1 uncultured Robbsia sp. | reverse complement strand
GACCGCGGCTGTCGCCCGGGCAGCGGCTCGCTCCGCGGCTTCCTGGGTGAGCTTCATCTCATTGGCACGCGCCGCATCAATCTGGGATCGCTCCGCTTCGACGCGCGCAGTGGAAGCAGCCAGGCGCGTCGTCGCGTTGATGTGGTCCTGCACGGCCATAGCCACGGTTTCGCCATACTTTCTGGTCAGCTTTTGTTGAACGTTCCACAGGCTGACAGCACGGTCGCGCTCCTCGGCGCGTTGCCGCGTTACTCCGTCAATCAGCAACTTGATCCAGCCAGCGCGCGGCATTGAATCGAAAGCGCGCAAGGTCGGCCCCTTCAGCGTGCCCCAGCCGCCTGGGCCGCGCACTACCAGGCCGCAACCTTCCGGCACGTCCGCCTTACCGATCAGCCCATGAGGGACGCAGAACACCACACCGGCGGCGTACGGGAGGTAAGACGACCATTTGCCAGCCGTCACATCGCGGCGAAAGTCAGCGACGCTGATCTTGCATTCGTATGCGATCGGCAAGAACTTGGTGTAGGACATCGGCACGGAATAGACGTCTGGACGCGGCGAACCGGCGGGACCAAGCTGCATATTCGTCCACACCAGGCGATCAGACCCCTTGCGGAGGTGCGCGGCCAGGTCTTCAGCGAGGTCGTCATGCTTCCATTTACCCGATAGCGGAATTCCGCTATCGCCCTCAACCCTGCACGACATATGCCTCCCCTTCCACCGTTATGACCGGGTGGAACTCCAGGTGGCCATAACGGCGTGCGACCTCGGCCAGAGCCGCGTTGAAGTCCGCACGCACCTTCGTCATGTCGCCGTGCTCGAGCGGGACGCCCACGTATCGCGCCATGGCGAGACGCACCGTGCGCTTGGATGCGGCAATGAAGCGGCGCTGCCGACGGCGATCGCGTGACGAAAGCCGGGAGAACCGCACTGTCAGATTCGGTGTACCTTTCATGATGTTCCGAAATTAGGGGCGTCTTTACGCCCATGTGCGAAAGGGCGTTTCATTAGATTTCGCTCTGGGATTTAGGACCCGTGCGGATAGGATCGTTTGCGCTCACCCGGCAATGGCAGTTCAGCCAGAAGGGAGAATGCCGCGACGATGGCACCGTGGAACTCATCGGCGACGGACCTTGCGGTCGTTTTGGGAATGCAGACGTCGCGAAGCAACGGATAGCACCAGGTCCTGTAAGCGCCGTTGTCGTAATCGATGCGCAGTCGGTGCACTGAGACATCCTCATACTGCCGCTCAGATATCTTCCCTGTGCACCAAATCCCTCGGTCATCCATGAACATCACGACCGTACCAACCGGCAAGCGGCTCCGCTTTATCGCGCGACGTTGACGAGCGTTCATGATGGTCTCCGTCCATTCCGCATCAAGGCAGCCATAGCGACCCCGGCGCGCAGCTGAAGCTCCGCTGCAAATCCGATGACGCCGGACATCGGGCCGTCTATCTGGTAGTGCTCCGCCATATGGGCCAGTTCAGTGAGAGTCACGGGGGACGGCAGCGTATTCAAGACGTTCGAAGCGTCCGGCTTTCGCTCTGCCACTTTGGGTTTGTTCCGCGATCCTTTCGGTCGACCGCGCGGCAACGACAAACAGCCGCACGACCGAACCGCGCCGACCCGCTTCGTCAGACAATAGCCTTGAACGATTCGAAGCTTTCCGCAATCGCATTGCGTGCGCCAGAGCCCCGAGAGCCCGCGGCCTGCCTCGAGACTGAGCACCAGCAAGTGGCCAAATCGCTCTCCCGCCAGATTCCGTTCACGTGAGTTTTTCACTGTCACCTCCCCTTGCTGCTCAGCCGAATCTCGCGCGCAATCGCACGCTCTTGACGCACCATCCGATCAAATGCGGTGTGCAGGCGCTTGACCAACAGGAGATGGCGCGCACTGTTGATTAAGTGCCGACGCCCGTCGATCACCACGCTGTAGTCGCTCACGAAGCTTCGAATGTCATCCATGCTGGCCTGTTGGCTCGGAAACCAGCGCCGACACTTGCATTTGGACAGGAGCTCACGCCGGACCCATTGCTGCCAGCGGACCGGATCAACCTCGGTCATCCGCCGCCAGCGGATATAGCGCGCCAGCACGTAAGTGCCGTAAAGCCGCGCGCTGCCGTACTTGTGCAACTGGGCGTAGTAGCAGCCGCGCAGGAGCACCGGCCGCTCGTGCGGCGCGTAGGACTGCGTGGGACTGACCACCCGCTGCCATGGCTCCACCTTCGTGTACCAGCTGCTTGGCACCAGGGGCGGATTCGGGTATCCGCCAGCGCGGGCATTACCCATTCACTTCTTCCTCGTCGACACCGACGAAATCGATAGCCCGAATGGACTTGTCGGTCTCTCGCATGATGCGCATGGCGTCGAGCTCGAGCTTCGTCGCGTGATACACCTGCTGAGAAAGCTGACATACGTTGCGCACGCGCTCAGTGTCGAGCTTTCCAGTCGCGGCGTCCTGCATCTGCTTGAGCAGAAAGCGGCGCATATCAGCCGTGTCACGGATCGGCGCGTCCATGACGTCTTCCCGCGGCGAAGCCGACGGACGAACTACGCTGGCACTTTCCCGCGATGCCGCGATCGCGACCGGCTCGGCAGCCATCACCTCAACCAGCATAGGGTCCGCATGGACTGGCTTCGCCGGTGGCGCTTTCCAATCGAGACCAATGGTCGGACGGCCGGCGGAGCCCGCCGCGTCCTTTCGACGATGGACGGTCACCGGGGCGCCTCCCACAATTCGACGCCCTGCAACAGGTCGACATCGGGCAACGTTTGACCGTGGAAGAAGACCAAATATGTGCGCATCGCAGCCATGCAGGCGCTCTCCGCGGCCCACGACGGCCGATCCAGATCGTCGAGCACCTGGATGGGCGGCACGTCATCGGCCCAGTTGGTGATCTGCGCCCGCCACCGGCGACGCGAACCCGCCATCAGGGTCATATGGAACTCGCCGATAATTGGGCCAGCCGCGCTCCACTCCGTCGAGTAGCGCGGGCACGGGATCGCCCTGTGCTCCTGCCCTGGCGCGGCGACGAGATACCGTTCATGCGGATCAGTGACGTTGGCACCGGCGTCCTTAATCACCGTCAAACCGCGGGTATGCGCGACCCATAGGTCCAGCATGAAACCTTCGCTTTTCGAAATTCTCACTGTTCGTCCTCTTCCTGAGTTTTTCCTTGCTGATGCGAGCCAATCTCGGTGATCCCGATTCCGCTCACGCCGACGTATTCTTTGCCAGTCTGTTTATCCGTGATCACGTACTCGCCACGCTTGCCGTCATAGGCTAGGTCGTCTTCTACCACCCCAATTCGGGTGAGTTGGAGGCGGCCGTTACCGGCGGCCGGCACCATGATCCCGAGCTGGGTGTCAGGCTGTGGCCCGCAACCGACCAGGCCAAGCGAAGCCGCGATGCCAACCGCTGCGAGACCGCGCCTCATTGCACCGTCCCCGGCGCCGCGTGCGTGGGCTTCAGCTCGTCCGACGAGACGATCTGGAACACCATCTCGGCCGACTTGATTAACACGCGGGCGTTTTCACCCATCACCGCGCGGACGGTGTCCTGTACGTGAGCACTGATGCCAGGCGTGGCGCCGTGCGGAAGGGTGACCACGAGCACGTCGTCATCGGTCAACGTCAACCGGGAGATTTCGACGCGCAGCACGTCCATTTGCATTTCAGATGGGATCATTGCGCTCACTTTGCGTTGAGTTTTTCGGATACTTCGATTGGGAACGGCTCGCCAGTCTCGGCCAGCACCGGTAGACGCCCGGTGAACTCGTGGTAGCGCGCGCATATCACGTCGACGAACTTGGGATCCAATTCACACAGGCGGGCACACATGCCCATCATTTCGGCAGCAATCAACGTCGATCCGGATCCGCCGAACGCGTCGACGATGATGTCGTTGTGCCGCGCGTTGTTACGCAGGAACTTTGTGATTAACGAAACAGGCTTGGTGGTCGGATGCAGCGCCGAGCGAGCCGGCTTTTCGTGAAAAATGAGCGACGATTCGAGGCGCTCCACCATTGCCTCGCCTGTGACGACGAATGTCTGCCCGCCGGCGCGAACCACCCAACGGCCGTCCTCCTGCTGCTCGAACGGGGACGCCTCGCCCATCTTCGCTATCGTCGTTTGCTTGCGGCCGCCGAACCACCGGTGGCCGGCGCCAGGCTTCCAGCCATAGAGAATTGGCTCGTGCATCCACTGATAGTCAGAACGGCCTAGTACGAGCGCATCCTTTTCCCAGATCAGGCAGCCGGAGAGCTTGAATCCCGCTTTCAGGAACGCCGAGCGGAAGTTGAACCCCTCCGTATCCGCATGCGCGACGTAGATCGCGGCGCCAGGCTTCATGACAGAGAACAGGGCCGTGTACGCGTCCAACAGGAACTGATGGAATGCGTCGTCGCCCATGTCGTCGTTCTTGATCGCGCCGGCGAGCTTCGACTCGTACGCGACGTTGTACGGCGGGTCAGTCCAGACCATATCGGCCTTCTCGGTGCCCATCAGCGCGTCCCACACATCGATCGACGTTGAGTCGCCGCAGATCAGGCGGTGCGGGCCAAGGACCCACACATCGCCCGGCTTCGAATGTGGCTCGGATGGCATCGCTGGCAGTGCATCGGGGTCCTGGTCGCTCGGCGGAATCTCCTCCGGCGTCATGAGGTCCTTCAGTTCGTCGAGACCGAACCCCGTCAGAGACAAGTCGAACCCTTCGGCTTCCAAGTCCTCCAGTTCGACGCGCAACATGTCCAAGTCCCACTTTGACGACTCGGCGATGCGGTTGTCGGCGATGACGTACGCCTTGCGCTGCGCAGGCGTGAGATGAGACAGATCGATCGTCGGCACCTGAGTCAGGCGCAGCAACCCAGCGGCCAGCAACCGGCCATGCCCCGCGAGCAAGCCGTTCTCCGCCGTCAGTACTGGGTTCGTAAAGCCAAACTCCTTCATCGACGCGGCAATTTGCGCCACGCCCGCCTCGTCATGCTTTCGACTATTGCGCGCATAGGGGATAAGGTCCGCCAGGTTACGCATGACGATCTCGCCCGGCATCAGAATCTCAGACATGAGCGCCCCTTATCCACTGCATCGACTTCTGTTCAATCTCAATTTTCACCGGAATACCTTTCTTTGCCATTCGATCTAAGTGCGGCCAGGCCGCACCAACGAGCGCCCGCCCGTCTCTACTCTTCCAATCCCGCGCACCGCCGCAGCTCGCGCCGTGCCCGATCTGCAGCAGCGTCGCCCGATCGTGTGCGCACCCTTTCAATCAACATCTTTCCCGGCCCGAAGTTGCGTCGCTGCGCCGCTGCCACCGCCTGATCGAGAGAACGCTTGCATTCCTCCCTGTCAGCGGCCCATACGGCCTCCTGATCTGCACTCACTGCCGGTACTGGGCAGAATCGAACGCTTTCGCCCACCCGGATTTGCCATGTGCACAAACTAGGGTTGCGTAATTCTGCTCAATGCGAATAATCTGCATACCGTTTTCGCACATCAAGAACAGCGAGGAAGAATGAGCAGAACCTTTGTCTACGCCCGCGTTAGCACCACCGACCAACACACGAGCAACCAAGTGGCCGAGATCACCGCGGCCGGCTTCACGTTCGAGACCAAGCGAGTAGTGGCCGAACACATTAGCGGATCGGTGTGCGCCACAGAGCGCCCCGGCTTCATGCAGCTGCTGCACAGGCTTGAGGACGGCGACGTGTTGATCGTGACGAAGCTGGACCGCCTCGGGCGCAACGCAATGGACGTGCGGAGCACCGTCGAGTTGCTGGCCGAGCGCGGCGTACGCGTGCATTGTTTGGCCCTGGGCGGCGTGGACCTCACCAGCGCGGCGGGCAAGATGACAATGGGCGTGCTGTGCGCGGTGGCTGAGTTTGAGCGTGATCTGCTGATAGAACGCACCAACGCGGGCCTGAGCCGCGCGAAGGCAGAAGGTAAGGCGTTGGGCCGCCCCAGCACCCTCAGCGCTGAGCGTGCGGCGCAGATCCGCATAGACCTGAGCAATGGCACGCCAATCGCAGCGCTGGCCCGGAAGCACAACACGTCGCGCCGAACCATTCACCGTGTGCGAGACGCCGCCAAAACGAACGGTATTACCGATCATTCGCCTGCCCTTTAGACCGTCGATTCACCAGCACCTGCACCGATGCGCCCGGCTGCCCGGGCTTCGGCGGCTCGCCATCCAGCCCCCACGCTCTACGCTCACCGTCCTGCAACACTTTCACAGCCTCCGCCAATATTTTCGAGACCTTCGCCTCAACCATATCCTTTGATTTGAGCGCCTTATAAGCCACTCCCCGCACCGCCACCCACTCTTTACGGTGCGTGGTGAGCACCTCCGCCCGCTTATCCACCGCCTGCTGCGTGACGGCCGCAACCGCTTGTTCTGACGAAAGCCCTACTGGCACCGACGGCAGTTCTCGGGCGATCGGTGCACGCTGCTGAAATTCTGGAGTCGTGACGTAAACATCCGCCTCGCTTTCCGGTTTGCGCGGCGCAAAATGTGTAACGTTTGCATCAGCTTCTTCCTGCGCTCTAACCGCCAGTTCTTCAAGTGCGAGACGCCGCTGCCAGCCTTTGCGTTTTGACTGAAGCTGCACCGCCTGCCGCGAAGTCCCCAGGTTCTCCGCGATATCCCCGAAGGTCACGCTTGGATCCCCTTCCCACTGCGCCCGGGCGACGGCCCACTGCTCGGGGCTGATCGACGCTCTAGCCATCCTGTCTGCTCGGTTGTTCTCCCTTCCCCCAGTCTGCTGTCACGACAACACGCGTTCGTTCCCTATGTTGTCGCGCGTCAACAAGCCGGTTCGGCCTCAGAGGTTTTGCTTTCTTCTTCCGTGAGAAACGGCGACAACAATATCACGGAAGATTCTGCGCGTCGCGCATTTTTCTGCTTGCGAAGCAGATTTAAAAGTTACACAATGCGTACCACTGGAGAACAACACAACAAGGGGAAGCAAATGGAAGGTCTCTACACGGTCATAGACGCGGCAACACAGGAGGCGCTCATAGAGCGGGCTGACTGGCCCCAACTGCTTGCTTGGGGCGATCAGAACCCTTTCGCACGACAGGTAGACGTTCGGATCGATCGAAGCCAGCGGCCAGCAGCATTCACGTTCTACGTAAGGCGATCAACCGAGCCGTCCACGCCCGCCCGGACGATCAGTCTGAATCGTGCCTCCTCCCTGATGCGACAGCACGCCATTGCGGCCATTGCGATCGAGCGGCGACAAAGCGTTTCCCTGGTCACGGGGCTGATTGAAGCGAAGCACAAAGAGGTGTGCCGGCGGTTCGAGGAATTGGTGACGATCGGCGTCGAGTGCGCGCTGATCATGGCCCAGGGCGGGCACGTCGAGCTGACAGCGGCTTAACCGGGGCGAATGCACATGTACAACCCAACGCACGCGATCCGGGGCAAAGCAGACCTTCTGACCGGCGCAAAGCTTCCGAGAGCAACACGCAAGGCAATGTCACTCCACTCCTCGCGCGCTGTCTCCCTGGCGCAAGACATCGCAAAGATGCTCGCCGCCGGAATCCTGGCAGGCGGAATTTGGTATCTGGCCCTTGTGATTGGGGCTTCTCGACTGACGACCGCGACCCCGCAGCCGCCAGCACTTCACGCAAGCGCGGCGCATCGCGCGATTTGATTCGACTCACCTCAACCTCGGAGCAACACACCATGAAAGCAGTGCTTTCCATCCTGATGATTTCCCCGGATCCGCAGCGCGAGAAGCAAAAGCGCCTGAAGCAAGCCGAACTTGACCTAATCCAGTGCGAGGCCAACCGCGAGTACTACAACTCGGCAAGCACGATGCTGAAAGCGCGAATCGAGCGCCTGAAGGGCGAGCTGCTCAGCGATCAACGGCTGGCGATGCGCGGGCAAGCGAGCGCTCAGGCGAGCAGCCATGCGTCGGTCCCATCAATCGGATCGCTCGGCGGCACGCGCGCTTTCTGACATGCCAGCGGCGCCACGTGCGCTGCCTCCCCACAAAACATCGAAGGACGCTGGAGCATTTGATGTCACCTAAGAAAAAGAACGCTTTTGAAGGACTTCACGCGGGACCGTTCAGCATTGGACGCGAGACGCAAGCGGATATGACAGTCACCGCGATTGGAAACGATGGCGAACCGGTGGTGGTTGGACGGTTTCCTTTCACCCGCCATTACGACGCTGCCGCCCAGGCCCAGGCGTACACGCAGCTGCCCGACATGATCCGCACGCTTCGGCGAGTCGTATCGAGTGTGTCCCTGGGGCAAGACGATCAGGCAGAGATCGCGACCGAGGCGCGCGACCTTCTCGAGAAAGCGGGAGCAGCGTGACCCTCGCCTCCTCCCCGGCTCTCGGGAAGCCCAATGGCTGCTTTAACCGGCAGCCACGCCCCGGATACGTGGCGCAGGACGGGTGGGTTGACGAGCCCTTTGCCAACCCACCGCTGCGCATGCCCCGATACGTAATGATCACCAACCGAATGAGCGTCGACTGCAAGTATCAGGAGGCGACGCCAACGGATCCCAAGTGCGAAGGATGCAAATGGAAAAGCAAGTAACCCGGCCCGTCGACGATATGACCTCCCACGTGCTCTCGCAAGAGCGCCATTCGTTCGGATTAGCCATGCGCGATGTCTTTGGCTCCACTCCAGAGAGCGTGCGATTGACTAGCCAGACGACGCTGCCCCGCTACGCCGACCTGAATGATCAACGGCGATTCGAAGGGTGGCTCTTGGCTCGCGGTGGACTGAAAGAGATGCTCCGCCGTGGGGCGATCGCACTGTCTGCTGACAGCGTGATCGTTGAGGCAGGCATGCCACGCAATGGGCTCGATCTTTTGGCGATTGCGCGTGATTACGCTCGTTTGTTAGTTGCAAAACGTGACGAAGTAGCGATTCTGGGCGATTCACGATCAGCCAATGCGATCGGCAGCCGACTGGCGGTTATCAACGATGTGATCGCAGCAGCGGAGCGGCGATGAGCAGCGCTGTCACACGGGATCGCCACCAGATGGTCCTGCTTCTCACCGGCGGATTCGACGCTGAAGCCTTCTGGGCGACGCGCGTCTACAAGAAATGGGTGGTTGAAATCCGCGCGGCTACCGGCAGACAACGCCTGCTCCAGACTCTTTATGTCGGAGCTAGGACCAAAGACGCGGCGCAGCGTACCGCCCTAGCCAACACCTCCGTCCGTACCTCTCGCGTCGCGGTCGCACGCTTAGCGACGCCACGCGACCTGGGTGCACATGCGGCAGCAGACTGACCATGAAAATAGACATCCTCTCACCTTCCCCCGGCATCGGTACCAAGCCTCTCGTCACAGAGAGAGGCATTCTGTTTGCCGCGGACATGGTGCGCGCGCTCCTTGACGGGCGCAAGACCCAGACGCGGCGCGTCGTGAAGCCGCCAG
Organism: uncultured Robbsia sp.; assembly: GCA_963922375.1. Classification (GTDB taxonomy): domain Bacteria; phylum Pseudomonadota; class Gammaproteobacteria; order Burkholderiales; family Burkholderiaceae; genus Robbsia. Next base: position 624 of record CAWUJR010000102.1, on the reverse strand, counting down.
CTTATCTCAGCAAAGCGCCGTATTACCCGACAGGCACCGTGCAAGCGTGGCCGACCCAGCCCGGCGCCTGGATGGAATATCGCTTTGATGGCCAAGAAGCGGATTCCGCTTCGCATGGCGTGAAGTGCCCATACGGCGCACCCGGCGACCGGCTATGGGTGCGCGAGAGCGGCGTTATCAGCAAGCTGCGGGCAGTCTACGATAAGCCGGGTCTTTTTCGCCACGACGTGCCAACGACGCCTCAGACCGGGCACTATTGGGTCGAGCAAACCTGTGCGCCAGGCGCCAGCTACAACGCCATCGCGTGCAAGAGAGAAAGCGCGCTCCTTAGCTATGGCGCCAAAGCCTGTCCCTCGATCCACATGCCCCGCTGGGCGTCGCGCATCCTGCTCGAGATCACCGATGTGCGCGTCGAGCGGCTGCAGGACATTAGCGAAGATGATGCACGGGCTGAAGGAGTCGACAGCGTACGAAAGGAAGGCTTTTTTTGGCAGGACTACCTCCGCTCGAATTCGTCAGGCGACGACTTCACGTTTCTGAGTGCACGCGACTCGTTTGAAACGCTTTGGGAAAGCCTCAAGTCGCCAGCAGAACACGCTTGGGATGCGAACCCGTGGGTGTGGG
>CAWUJR010000101.1:0-10040 GCA_963922375.1 uncultured Robbsia sp. | reverse complement strand
GGCCACCTCTGGCACGCCCTTCATTGCCATACGGCCCACGGCAGCGCACGCTCGCACCGCGCCACAAGCCGCGCTCGCCCCATGGGGAGCAAATATCAAACGTATTTTATGCATCCGCCTGGACAATCTCGGCGATGTGCTGATGACCGGGCCTGCGCTTGCCGCGCTGAAACGTGCGTCGCCCGACAGGCACTTGACGCTGCTGGCCTCGCATTCAGGCGCAGCGGCTGCGCCATTCCTTCCCGACATCGACGAAGTTCTGCGTTTCGATCCGCCGTGGGCGCAGCACGACGCGATGGCGGGCGCGGCCGCTACACGGGAGTGGGTTCAACGCCTGAGCGACCGCCGCTTCGATGCCGTGGTCATTTTTACGGTCTACAGTCAAAGCGCGCTGCCGGCCGCCATGCTCTGCTATCAGGCAGGCATTCCGCGAAGGCTCGGCTATTGTCGCGAAAATCCGTATGCACTATTGAACGATTGGCGACAGGAAAGCGAGCCCGAACAAACGATTCGACATGAGGTTCAACGGCAGTTGGACCTGGTCGCCGAAGTGGGAGGCGAAACAGAAAGCAAGGTAGAAGGCGAGGCAAAAAGCGAAGCGGTCCACACGGATCATCGCCGGATGCGGTTTGTATTAGCGCCGGGGCACTTCCTGGCAATGGAAGCGGTTTTGCGAATCAGGGGCGTGAGCGCGTCGAGCGGCTGGATCGTTGTGCATCCGGGCGCGACCGCAGCATCGCGTCGCTATCCAACAGAACGCTTTGCACAGATTGCCGCAACCCTTGCCGAGCGCACCGGCAAGGTGCTGTTGATAACCGGTTCCGAAGCCGAACGCGATCTGGTGCGTCAGGTTCACATGATCGCATCGACGATGTTTCCGGTGGGCGCATCGCGCATCATCGATCTGGCAGGTCGTCTGTCATTGGCTGAACTGGGTGCGGTGCTCGATCGTGCATCCCTGCTCGTGACCAACAATAGCGGACCGGTCCACATTGCATCGGCACGTGGTACCCCGATTGTCGATCTTTATGCGATGACCAATCCACAGCACACGCCATGGGAAACACCGCATAGGGTGTTGTTCCACGACGTGTACTGCCGTTGGTGCTACAAAAGCCGTTGCCCCGAAGGACACCATCGCTGCATGACCGGCATCGACGTGCAGCACGTAATCGATCAGGCGGTCGATCTGCTGGTCGAAACGGGCGGTTGGCAGCCCCCGGCGGACGAGACCGTGACATCTGTCCCGTACTCGTCCCTTTCCCCCCTCTAAAAACGTCCACGACCATGTATACGCTCGGAATCAATGCCGTCTACCACGACAGTGCCGCCGTTCTCGTCAAGGACGGCGTCGTGATCGCCGCAGCCGAAGACGAACGGTTCACCCATGTCAAACATGCGAAGCGTCCGGTGCCCTTCTCGACGTGGCAACTCCCGTTCGATGCGATCGATTTCTGCCTGAAGCGTGCGGGTATTGCATTGGCCGATGTCGATCACGTCGCTTATTCATACGATCCTGCGTTGCTGGCGAAGGATGCGCACCATGCGGCCACGATTACGTTGCCGCTCGAACCGGCGAAGCACGTCGACGACACGGACAGTGCGACAGCATTGGCGCCGGGCGGATCACCCTGGGATCCGCTCTTTCTAAGCTATATCGTCAACGCTCGCGCACAACTGATCGATGGCGCGCCGCACCATCTGGCGGCACGCTTCAGACGCCCGGCGAGTGGCGATTTCAAGTTCGCCTGGCATTTTGTCGAACATCATCTGTCGCACGAAGCCAGCGCTTTTCTCGCAGCGCCGTATGAGAAATCTGCCGTGCTGACCATGGACGGCAGGGGCGAGCGCGCCACCACGAGCTATGGCTATTTCGACGGGCACGCGTATCGCCGGCTCAAACAAGTGGACCTGCCCGATTCGCTCGGCCTCCTGTATGAGGATATGACCGACTACCTCGGTTTCCTGCGCTCATCCGACGAATACAAAGTGATGGCGTTGGCATCGTACGGCAAACCGCGCTACCTGGATGACTTCCGAGAGATCGTCCGCTACCGGGGCGATGGCGTATATACCATTGCCAAAACCGATTGGGTCGCCCGCTTCGGCCCGGCACGCGAAAGAGGGGGACCGCTTGACGCGCGTCACTACGACATCGCGCATTCACTGCAGCGGGTGCTGGAAGAGACGGTATTGGAAATGACGCGCTGGCTTCATCGTGAAACCGGCGCCGATCATCTCTGCATGGCCGGCGGTGTGGCATTGAACTGTGTATTGAACGCGCGTGTGCGCGATCTTGGTCCTTTCCAGCACGTGTGGGTGCAGCCAGCCGCTGGCGATGCCGGCACCGCGCTGGGTGCCGCACTGTGGATCGATTTTGAGACACGGGGCGACGGCAAGCGGCACTGGCACATGCATCATGCGTATCTGGGGCCGGCTTACGACGACCAAGAGATCGAGCGCTTCCTCGAGTGGTCGAAGCTGTCCTACCGCCGTTTGCACGACGTCGCTGGCGAAACCGCTGACATTTTGGCCCGCAATCAGGTGATCGGCTGGTTTCAGGGGCCGATGGAATTCGGCCCACGCGCGCTAGGTGCCCGATCGATACTCGCATCGCCGATAGACGCCGGTATGCAGGCGAAATTGAACGAGATCAAGGATCGTGAAGATTTTCGTCCCGTGGCGCCGGCGGTCATCGAGGAGGATGCGGCCGAATGGTTCGTCGGTGCGAGCGTCGCGCCGTTCATGTTGTTCATTTACGATGTGCGCGAAGATCGCGCCGATCGCATTCCGGCGGTGCGGCATGTGGATGGCACTGCCCGCGTGCAGACAGTGAACGCGCAGCAACATCCGCTCTATTACGAACTGCTCTGCCGTTTCAAAGAAAAGACCGGTGTGCCGGTTTTGGTGAACACGTCGTTCAATACACGCGGCGAACCGGTGGTCTGCACGCCCCGCGACGCGATCGAATCGTTTTGGACTTCGCCGCTGGATGCGCTCGTGATCGGCTCCTTTCTTCTGGAAAAACGAGGCGAAGCATGAATGCACCATCGCCTACCCTCGAACTCAGCGTCGTCGTTCCCACCTATCGTCGACCGGCAATGCTCACGCGTTGCCTCGAAGCGATTCTGTCGCAGGATCTCGATCCGCGCCGCTATGAAATAATCGTGTGCGACGATGGTCCGGACGATGCCACACGCGCGGCGGTGGCGACGCTGGCGGTCATTCACGAACCGCGTGGCGCAACGTTACGATATGTCCCGGTGACAGGCACGCAGGGTCCAGCCGGTGCCCGTAATGCTGGATGGCGCGCCGCAAGGTCATCGGTCATTGCGTTCACCGATGACGATACGATCGCTACGCCGCAATGGCTCAGTGCAGGGTTGAGCGCTTTGAACGCAGAAGCGGCAGAGGAGATCGCCCCCCTATCGGAGGTCAGCGCGGTGACCGGCGCGGTAGAGGTGCCCTTCGATGTGCCGCGGCACCCGGGCGACGCGCCCACTGACTACGAAGTCGATGCATCAGGGCTTGCGCGGGCCGAATTCGTCACCGCGAATTGCTTTGTTCGTCGCGACGTTTTGCTTCGATTGAATGGCTTTGACGAACGCTACACCAGTGCATGGCGTGAAGACTCCGATTTGCAATTTCGTATCCTCGACGCAGGCGGGACGATCAAGCGTTCTCCTCAGGCACGCATCGTCCATCCGGTACGCCCCGCGCGGTGGGGCATCTCGATTTCTCAACAGAAGAAAAGCCAATTTGATGCATTGCTTTACAAGATGCATCCGGATCGCTATCGCTCGCAAATCCGCGCCGCCCCGCCATGGAATTATTACGCGATTGTCGCCGGCGCGGTGCTGGGGATCGTCTGCTGGCTGGCGGTGCTGGGCAATAGGGTCAACGAGACGCCGGCTCACCATCCTGTCCTGGTAGGGCTCGGTGCAGCCGGTTTCCTCGTATGGGCAGTGTTGACGCTCCGGTTCGCAGCGATGCGCTTGGCCCACACCTCGCGGGCGCCGTCGCATGTTGCCGAGATGGTGTGGACATCAATCTTGATTCCGCCCCTCTCCATCTACTGGCGCTTGTATGGCGCCGTCAAGTTTAAGGTCGCATTCCTATGAAGCCGTCCGTCGCTCGATTCGATGCGGATGCACCCGCAGCCCCACGCATGCTGCCACCCACCGCACCCGACTTTTCCTCCATGTCGTTGCTGACGGGGACCGCGCGGTTGCCCGCGACAACGGTAGATTCGTCGGCAAGCTATCCGTGTGCAGCAACGCAGTCACCTGTTTCCGCACGACGCGATACGGTTGAGCGCATCGCCGTCTTCCGGGCGCTGGCGTTAGGCGACTTGCTATGTTCGGTGCCGGCATTTCGTGCGCTGCGTTGCGCTTATCCGCGTGCAAAGATCACGTTGGTCGGGCTGCCCTGGGCGCAAGCGTTCATCGACCGTTATCCGGGGATGATCGACGACTTGATGGTCTTTCCCGGTGCGGTTGGTTTTCCCGAGCAAACAGAAACGGATGCAGGCCTGCCCGCGTTCTTCGCAGCAGCCACCGCACGCCGCTTCGATCTTGCCATTCAACTGCATGGCAGCGGCGGCATTGCCAACGAATTACTGGTGGCGCTGGGCGCGACGCGCAACGCAGGCTTCGTGCAAGCATCTGAGCTGGCGCGACTCGACACGTCCCTGCTCTGGCCCGATGCGTTACCGGAGTCGGAGCGCTACAACGCATTGATGCGGCACCTCGGGATACCCGTGAACGAACCGGCATTGGACTTTCCGATCACCGCCGCCGACGATGCCGAATGCGATGCGCTGGCGGTCCGGCACGGTATCGAGTTCGAGCGACTGGTGTGTATTCACCCTGGCGCACGCCTGCCATCGCGGCGATGGCCCGCGGAGCGTTTTGCAGAAGTGGCCGACGCGCTGGCTGCCGACGGCTGGCAAATCGGCATTACGGGCTCCGCGGGCGAAACGGCAATCACCGGCGCGGTACTTGGCGCCATGCAGGCCCCTGCGCTGCATTTCGCCGGACAGACCTCACTTGGCGTGCTGGGAGCGCTGGTCTCCCGAGCGCAGCTACTGGTGTGCAATGACACCGGCCTTTCGCACGTAGCGGCGGGCGTGAAAACCGCCTCTGTCGTCATTGCCTCCGGCAGCGATACCCGACGCTGGGCCCCTACCGATAAACGCTTGCACCGCGTGCTGGCCGACTATCCGCCCTGCCGACCGTGCGCGTTCGACACCTGCCCGTTCGCCGGTCATCCGTGCGCGAACAATATCAGTACGGCCCAGGTCATCGGTGCCGCGCGCCAGAAACTCGGGTCATCGGCACCGGGCGTCGTGGCCGGGGCACTCGACACATATGCGTTGCATCGAAGGAGTGTCGGCCATGCTGCGTGAACCGCATCTAAACGGCAAGGGCAACGGCGACGTCAATGGTAACGGCAAAGGCGGCGCGGAGAGCCAGCACGAACCGCGTGGGGCCGCCGAGGACAGTAACAGCGCCGGCAGACGACTCCGCGTATTGACCTGGCATGTGCACGGCAATTATCTGTATTACCTGACACAGGCACCGCACGATTTCTACCTCGTGACGAAGTCCGGTAATCCGCCTGGCTATGCAGGCGCGGGCGGTGCGTTGCCATGGGGCAAAAATGTACATGAAGTTCCGTACGATCAGGTTCGACACCATGACTTCGACTGCGTCGTCTACCAGCAGCGTAGTCATTACGAATCGGATCGCCTTGAGATCCTGACGCCGCAGCAGCGCGCGTTGCCACGGATTTATATCGAACACGACCCGCCACAGGAACATCCGACCGATACACGGCACTGGGTGCAGGACCCGGATGCGTTACTGGTTCACGTCACCCATTTCAATCACCTGATGTGGGATTCGGGCATCACGCCGACGCGGGTGATCGAGCATGGCGTCAAAGTCCCCGACGGTGTGCGATACACCGGCGAACTGGCACGCGGCATCACGGCGATCAACCATTTGCAGCAGCGCGGGCGACGCCTGGGTGCCGATGTGTTTGCGTATGCGAAGGAACGCGTGCCACTGGATCTGGTGGGCATGGACGCGCAGTCGGCCGGAGGCATCGGCGAAATTTCGAATCTCGAACTGGCCGCATTCAGCGCACGGTACCGCTTCTTCTTTAATCCGATCCGCTATACGAGTCTGGGTTTGGCCATCGTCGAAGCCATGACCATCGGCCTACCCATCGTCGGGTTGGCAACCACCGAGCTGGCCACGGTTATCGAGAACGACGTCAGCGGCTTCGTGTCGACCGACCCCGACGAGCTGGTCGACGTCATGCGCATGCTGCTGAACGACCCTGCGACGGCCCGGCGCTGGGGAGAAGGCGCGAAACGCACGGCGCTCACACGTTTCGGCATCGATCGATTTGCGCGCGATTGGGATGAAGTGCTCACGCAGATGACGTCGTCATTCGCGTATTGACCCGCTAAAAGCCACAAGCAAGGAGTCGCGATGAAAGATCTGCACCGTAAGCGCGTTCTCGTCACCGGCGGCGCCGGTTTTCTCGGCTCCCATTTGTGCGACCGGTTGATTGCCGACGGCCACGACGTACTCTGCGTCGACAATTTCTACACCGGCAGCAAAGACAATATCGCGCATCTGCTGAGTCATCCGCGGTTCGAGTTGATGCGGCACGACGTGACTTTCCCGTTGTACGTAGAGGTCGATCAAATCTTCAATCTCGCCTGCCCCGCGTCCCCTGTGCACTATCAGCGCGATCCGGTGCAGACCACCAAGACCAGTGTGCACGGTGCGATCAACATGCTCGGCTTGGCAAAGCGCGTCAAAGCCCGCATTTTTCAGGCATCGACCAGCGAAGTATACGGCGACCCCAGAATGCATCCCCAGCAGGAAGGCTATTGGGGACATGTGAATCCGATCGGCACCCGAAGTTGTTATGACGAAGGCAAGCGCTGTGCGGAGACGCTCTTTATGGACTACCACCGGCAGCATGGCGTTTCGATTCGTATCGCGCGTATCTTCAATACTTACGGACCACGCATGCACCGGGCAGATGGCCGGGTTGTGTCGAATTTCGCCATGCAGGCGCTGGCCGGAGAACCGATCACGCTATATGGCGACGGCTCGCAGACCCGGGCCTTTTGCTACGTCGACGATATGATCGAAGGTTTCATGCGCATGATGAATGCACCGGACGGCCTGACAGGTCCCGTCAATTTGGGGAATCCGGAAGAGATCAGCATGGCACGCATCGCAAAGCGCATCGTCGATCTGTCGGGTTCGTCCTCGACAATGGTCTTTCGCCCGCTACCCGCAGACGATCCAGTGCAACGCTGCCCTGATATCAGCATCGCCCGCGCCATGCTCGAATGGCAACCGTCCACCACACTGGATGCGGGATTGCAGAGGACCCTCGCTTACTTCCGTGACCGATATTTCGTGACGCAGGATATGCATACGGTGCAGACGATGTGATCGGTCGCGCCCCGGGTTATGAAGCGCCCTCACGGGATCGGCGGGGCGCAGCTTGAGGCGGGCGGCGCCTGTGTCAGCCTGTTAGTTGCATTATGATGACGTCATGGCCCGACGATAGTTCGGCGGATTATGATGCGGGAAATGACACCGATGGCGAGCGTCCGGTCGATGTGCATTCTCTGAGCAGAGCATGCTGCGCGCGCCCCACTTCATGCCTCTAGCCGCCCGTCACGCACGTGCCGACTCTACCGACGCCGCCTTCCTCTTCCATGCATCGTGCGACCCGCATCGACGAACCCGGCGGATCGCACAGACCTGTGCGAACGCCCCAAACGTCCCACGCGCGGTTTGCGGTGCCGTCTCAACGTCTCCTCGGGCAGCGTTTCCTTGGTCGCTTCAACCCTGACGCGCTGCGCGATGCATTGCAGCGGACGCTTCGGCACCTCCTCCGCACTTTCCGCCTGCCGGAAGGTCATACGATGCTGCTTTGGGGCGCACTGGCCGGCGCAATCGGTGCACTCGCCACCATCGCGTTTCGCGATGCGATCGGCGCGCTGCAACATCTGGTCGCCGGTCAGCAAAGTGCCACCGGGGCCTACATCGGCGCAAACGTGGGCACAACCGCAGGTACAGGTATCGGTGCCCCCCATTCGATGGTCGAGATGGCCAGGCACCTGTCCTGGTATTGGCGATTACTGCTCCCCACTGCCGGTGGCTTGATCGCGGGCGGATTCATCGTCCTCGCGCGCAAGCTGGAAAGCGTCGGCAGCGGCCCCGATTATATGGATGCCATTGCACTGGGCGATGGCCATGTGCCCGCTCGGGAAAGTCTGCTGCGCGCCGCATCGTCGTTGTTCACGATCGTCTCGGGCGGCTCGATCGGGCGCGAAGGCTCAATGGTGCAGTTGTCTGCCATGTGCGCGTCGGTGCTCGGCCGGATCACGCGCTTCCATCCGGAGCGACTGAAATTGCTGGTCGCATGCGGCGCGGCCGCCGGCATTACGTCGGCGTACAACGCGCCCATCGCTGGCGCATTTTTCGTCACTGAAATCGTGCTCGGGTCGATCGTGATGGACCGCTTTGGCCCGATCGTCATCGCGTCGGTGGTCGCGAACATCGTGATGCGGGCGTTCCCCGGCTATCACCCAACGTATGAAATGCCGGCCTTCCCCAACGTGTTCGGCGTCGAGCAGGTGTTATTCGTTGCACTCGGCTTGGTCGCGGGCGTCCTCGCGCCCCAATTCCTGCGACTGATCGATCTCTCTCGGCAACGGTTCGCGCGCCTGCCGATGCCGCTCCCGACCCGAATGGCGCTGGGTGGCCTGATCGTCGGCGCCATCTCCATCCGCATCCCCGAGGTCTGGGGCAACGGCTACAGCGTCGTCAATTCACTGCTGCATCAGCCCTGGCTCTGGCAGGCGGTGTTGGCGATCCTGTTTTTCAAAGTTGTCGCCACTGCGCTGACAATCGGCTCCGGTGCCATCGGCGGCGTGTTTACGCCGGTGCTGTTCGTCGGTGCCGCAGTGGGTTGGCTCGAAGGTGCCGCAGTCCATGCAATCTGGCCGCATGTAACGTCCGCCCCGTTCGTCTATGCGATGGTCGGTATGGGCGCTTTCCTCGCCGGTGCCAGCGGTGCGCCGCTGATGGCGATCCTGATGATTTTCGAGATGACGCTCAGTTATCAGGCGGTGCTCCCGCTGATGCTCGCTTGCGTGGTGGCATACTTCACCGCGCGCGGTGTCGGCGAGCGCTCGATGTATTCGATCACATCCGTGAGGACACAACGCGCGAGAGAAAAGCATACGTTACGCAGCGCCCATATGTCCGATTTGATCCGACCGGCGGAAACCGTGCTGCCGCTGGATGCAGATTTTGAGACGATGACCGAGATGTTTGCCGAACATCCGGTGAAATATATCTACATCATCGACCCGCACATGCACTATGTCGGCGTGGTCGCACTAACTGATCTCACCGCTGCGCTTCTTGAGGGGGGGACGCCGGAAAGAACCAAACACGCAGCGGATTTCGTGCGTCGCGATGTGTTGAACATCATCACACCGGACATGTCTCTTGCCGCAGGGCTTGAGCGCTTTCTCGCCCACCAGGGGGAACGACTGCCCGTGATCGAATCCGCCGATCGTCCGGTGCTGATGGGCGCGGTATTCAAGACATCGCTGCTCGATGCGTATTTCCGGCTCGACAAAGACAGCTGAGCAGGTTCGATCAAACGAAGTGGTCAAATCCACTGATCAAATCCACGGATCAACCCTCCTGATCATACCCGGCCAGTCGAACCGAGCCGATCAAATGCGATCGATCGACACGGGTGCCCGTTCAAGCGGGCACGTTTTCCGCTACGCTGACCATTCACTGAAACTCGCCGAATCGGAAACCGACGCCCGTATGGATCTTGTTGTCGCACGACCCGAAGGACTGTATTGCCCGCAAGGCGATTTTTACATTGACCCATGGCGCCCGGTCGAACGCGCGGTCATTACGCACGCGCACGCGGATCACGCACGCACCGGCCATCGGCATTATCTTGCGGCGGCC